>NZ_CALEDC010000151.1 GCF_937949835.1 uncultured Campylobacter sp. | reverse complement strand
ATAAAATTTTATGAAAACCGCACGATGATAATGGCGGGCTGGGGTATCCAGCGCGCTCATCACGGCGAGCAGGCGCACTGGATGATCGTAACTTTGTGCGCGATGCTAGGACAGATCGGACTTGCCGGAGGGGGCTTCGGCTTTAGCTACCACTACGCTAACGGCGGCGCGCCTACCTGCGCGGGCGGCGTAATCGGTGGAATGAACGCGGCAAGCGTCGGCGTCGTTAAGGACGGCAAATTCCTAGGGCTTGCGCAGGATCAGAAGCAAGGCGGCGAAGCAGCCCAAGCATGGCTGGTAAATACGGCGAAGGTCGCCTTTCCTCTAGCTCGTATCGCGGACGTGCTGCTAAATCCGGGCAAGACGATCGACGCGAATGGCGCAAAGATCACCTATCCTCAGATAGACTTCATCTACTGGGTCGGCGGAAATCCGATCGTGCACCACCAAGACACCAACACCAACATTAAGGCTTGGCGCAAGCCGCGCACCATCGTAGTGAATGAAATTTACTGGACGCCTACTGCTAAGATGGCGGACATCGTGTTCCCGACCACGACGGAGTATGAGCGTAACGACATTACGATGAGCGGGGACTACTCCAATATGCATATAATCCCGATGAAGCAGGTCGTCGCCAAGCAGCACGGCGCGAAGGACGATTATCAAATTTTTACCGACCTTTGCAAGGCTTACGCAGACGGGCTTGCCGAGGTTTATACGGACGGCGGCAAAACGGAGATGGATTGGATCAAAGAATTTTACGAAGGAGCGGCAAGCGCCGTGAACGCAAACACCGCTTTGGGAATACAGATGCCGAGCTTTGAGCAGTGGTGGGAGAAAAACGAGCCGACGGAATTTTACGAAACGCCAGAGAGTGCTGCGTACGTGACGTTTGAAGATTTTAGAAATGATCCCGTTTTGGAGGCTTTGGGAACGCCTAGCGGGTTAATTGAAATTTACTCCGATACGATTGCTGCGATGAACTATAAAGACTGCGGCGCGCATCCGATGTGGTTCGAGCCCGTCGAGTGGCTCGGGATGAAGGAAAAGCCTGCGAAATTTCACCTGCTTAGCCTGCATCCGCTCGATCGCTTGCATTCGCAGCAGAGCAACACCTCAAATCGCAAGAGATACGCCGTCGCGGATCGAGAGCCGGTACTAATAAATACTGAGGATGCTAAGGAGCTCGGCATCAAGCAGGGCGATCTGGTGCGCGTTTATAACGCTCGCGGCGAAATTTTGGCGGGAGCCAACGTAAGCAGCGACATAATGCGCGGCGTGGTGCAGATATTCGAAGGCGCATGGTACGATCCTAACGCCGAGGGGCTTTGCAAAAACGGAAATCCGAACGTGCTTACGATCGATCTGCCTACGAGCGAGCTTGCCAACGGCAACATCTCCCACACGGCGTTAGTAAATATCGAGCTTTATAAACACAAGGCGGGCGAAGATATCAAACTAACCGCGTTTATGCCACCTAAAGGGGCTAAGTAGGGATTGGGAGCGGTTTAGGTTTTAAGACTGGCTCATTGCTGGCTTGGACTAGATACGCCGATCCTCTACAGGCTTTAGCCAAACTCGCCGTGGTTTTGCTACGGCGAGACATATCGATTTCGACTTACCGCGGCTTTATATAGTCGCGCCTGTGCACCGAGACCAATTTAGCTTGCTACAGCCTCGCGACTGCAACGATAGGTCACGGAGCTGATTTAAATTTTATAGCCTTGCGCTTGCAGTGATGACTGAGTTGATTTGATTTATCGTAACTTTGAGCTGCGGCGGGCTGGGATAACAGCGAGCAATATTTGCCTCGCCGTCCTACTCTCTATTTGCTCGTGAAATTCTAGCTAAATTTAAGAACTTGCCGTTTGGACTAAAATTTCAATCCAAACTAAAAAACCGCCTAAGCTTCCATTTAAAATTTTTCTTCGGAATTTGCGTATCGCTAAAATCGTCGCTCCAAATTTCGTTTTTATCGGTGAAATAGCCGCTATTTTGAGCCTGCGGTATAGAGTCGGTCCGATCTTCTATTTTTACGTTTAGCGCCTTGAAATATTGCAGCAGCTCATAATACTCTTTTACAGATACCGCATTTACTAAAAAGAAATTTCTGTTGTTAAATTTAACGACAAAATTTCTTTTTAACAGCCAAAGGCAAAATTTTGAAATTTACTGCTTTAAATCTGCACTGAATTTCAAAATTTTAAGCCATAAAATAAGATAAAATTTTAAAATTCCACGCCTTTTTTGGGTGTGAAAGTTTTTATTTTGGGACAAATACTACCGCTTTGATATTGATGCTTTTGTACGTATTTTACTTATCTCCATAGTGAGTTTTACACTGAGCTATTTCTATGGCGCCATTAGATATCCTAAATACGAGCCGATTTTTTCCATCTATTCTAACACTATAAAGCCCCGATAAATTGCCCTTTAGCGCTTCGGGTTTGCCTATACAATCGTAGCCGTTACGCTCTATATCTAGGATTAACTTATTTATGCGCTTTAGGATATTTTTATCATTTTCCTGCCAATACAGATAATCCTTCCAAGCTTCTTGCGACCAGATTTTTTTCATTGATCCGCTTCTAACAAATCGTGCTCAATCCCGCTATTTTCCTTTAATTCGTCAAAAGAGCGCTTAAGATGAGATAAATTTTCGTGGCTGTAAAAGGGATCTGCCGTCAACTCGAAAGGAATTTTGCGTTCTTGCAATACTTTTTTAGCAAATATTGTAAAAGCAGTAGTTAAATTTAGCCCCATTTCAGAGCATACTTCCTCCAACCCTTTTTTAAGCTCGGCATCCATTCTAAAATTTACGTTTATAGATCGCGTCATATTGTCTCCTTTTTGATTGCATTATACATTATTTATATGGATAATGCAATGATTTATAAATGTGCTTTGCTAAAATTCCATTACGATAGAACACTATTAATTCTAAATCTAGCAAGATTTTAATTCAAAACGAAATGTGCATACTAAGCGCGATTATGCATAAAAGTAGCGCCAGCGGGACATAGACAAAGCGCCCGATATCATACCAGAGCTTGCCGCGAGCCCTATCTGCGCCCAGATTGATCTCATCTAAAATTTCATTACGTTTAATTACCCAAAACCACGATATTGCGCCGATTACCGCTCCGATCGGAATGATATAAATCGATACGAAATCCATCCACGGCCCCCATGAGCTTATCGCTTCCATACCAAGGCCCGCGCCCAGGCAGATCGCGCACAATAACGCAAGCGTGAAGGCGCGGCTTAGCCTTGGAAACTTATGCATTAGCGATTCAGCGACTACTTCGAACATATTTTGAAGCGATGAAATTCCACCAAAAATCACGGCGGTAAATAAAATCACTGCAAAAATTCTACCGCCTGCCATATCTTGTAAAATTTTAGGCAGAGTTACGAAAAGTAGCTTAGGCCCCGCCGCAGGATCCATTCCATAAGCAAATACTGCAGGGATCATCACTAGCGCAGCTACCATCGCGGCTAGCGTGTCAAATAGCGCGGTATTTTTCGCCGCAGATACGACGTCTTCGTCCTTGGATAGATACGCGCCATAGACGATCATACCTGAGCCCGTAATCGATAGCGAGAAAAATGCCTGTCCCATCGCAGAAATCCAAACCATCGGATCTGCTAGCTTAGTAAAATCAGCGCCGAAAAGAAAGGCATATCCGCCTGCAGCACCTTGCAACGTCGCAACCCTAACCGCCAAAATCGCAAATAGCACGAAAAATAGCGGCATCATAATTTTATTCGTTTTTTCGATGCTTTTGGCGCCGAAAAACAGCGTTAGCAACGTGCCTGCGACGATTATGCAGTGATAAGGCACCACGGAGTAGGGCGTCAGGGCAAAAGAGTTGAACCACGTATCGGTATTTTCGCTCATTAGCGAGCCGTCTATGGCTTGGACTAGCGCCTTTAAAACGTAGGCGATGATGACGGCATAGCCCACTGCGATACACATCGAACCAGCAAGTGGCAACCAGCCGATAACCTTACCAATAGCGCCAAGTCCGCGGCTTTTCCACGCGTATTCGTATGAGCCTAGCGTGCCTGTTTTGGCGCGGCGACCGATCGCGTATTCGGCGCTTAGGCCTACGTATGAAAACAGCGCTACGAAAAAAACGTAAATTAGCAAAAATGCGCCGCCGCCGTTCGTGCCGAGTTTGTAAGGGAAGCCCCAGACATTTGCCATACCTACGGCGGAGCCCACGCAAGCGATGATAAAAGCCCAACGCGATGAGAATTTGTGTTTTGTCATAAAGCCATCCGTGTGAAAAATTTTCGTTATGGTAGCAAAAAGGAATTTAAGATTTATTTATGCGGAATTTTAAGGCGTGCCGATTTGATTACTTAGGAATTTTTAGAATTTAAAATTGCGAAGTTTTAAAGCAAGATTGGCGGAATTTTACGATTAAAATCGATAGAGTTAATTCTGCGATACTACGCGGCAAAATTTTATCTTTATAATTTTAGAATTTATTCGTGAAATTCCACGCTTAGGCTTTGGATTTAAAATTCGCTTAGCCTGGGTTTGTAGCGGGGATTGCTATTTAAGTTAGGCGAGAAATTTAGATCAATTTAAATTTTAAAATTCCGCGAAATTTTAAAATTTTAAAATTTACGATCTCGCAAAATTTAAAAATAGGCTCATCGAGAAATTCTATCTAGCGTCGCTCTGGCAGAATTTTCGCGGTAGAATTTCGCCTTTCGTTTGTAATATGCAGAGGACTTATAAATAGCACTTTATGGCGCTCTGAAGGGCGGCGGGCATTCCTGTGCCTAATATATGTGGGAGCGGCGAATAAATTTTTGCCCTATATGGGGATTGAGAGCGTCGCAAGCGGCAGCATGTTTGAAATTTCCGGCACGCAGCATCGCAGGGCGGAATTTATTAACCCATACTTTGGCTTAGTTATTTTTCTCAGCCTCTTCGTTTTCTTGCGGCTGCGAGACTGCTTTTTTGATCGCTTTTACGAGCGAAACTCTTGTGCCATCCATTCGCAGCACTTCATAGTCGCAGTTTTCATCGCTTATTTTATCGCCGATTTCAGGTAGGCTGCCGAAGAGATTAAAGACGTAGCCGCCGATCGTTAGCTGCTCGGTCTCTTCGTCGAAGTCAATGCCCATCACTTCCTCGACGCCTTCGATCTCGAAGCGGCCTCTAAACTCAAAGGTGTTCTCGTCGATACGTTTGAAATTTTGCGCATTCGCGTCGTGTTCATCGTTGATGTCGCCAAAAATTTCTTCTATTATATCTTCCATCGTCAAAAATCCCGCCGTGCCGCCGTATTCGTCGATGACGAGCGCTGCAAAAATGCGCTGCTTATTCATCATCGGTAAAATTTTAGAGATCGGGCTGTTTTCAGGCACGATGATGAGCTTGCGCACGATCTTATCGAAGCTTTTATCTCCCTTTTGCTGGATGATGTCGCGGATGTGGATGAGGCCTAGGACGTTATCTTTGCTGCCGTCGATATACGGAAAGCGCGTAAATTTCGACTGCAATACGGTTGCGTAGTTTTCATCGTAGCTTTTTTGCTTATTTAGGCATATGAGATCGCGCCTTGGCGTCATTATCTCTTTAGCGACCGTGTCGCTGAAATCGACGGCATTTTTGATGATCTCGGTCTCTAGGCTATCGAGCACACCGCCCTTTAGGCTCTCGCTCGCGATGATTTTGATCTCTTCGTCAGAAAGCGCGAGCTCGCTCTCTTTGGCGGGCTTTACGCCGATGATTTTAAGCGAGACGGCAGCGATGAAGTCAAATGCCTTGATGATCGGAAAAAACATAATCCAAAAAATATGAAGCGGTCTGGAGATAAAAAGCACGATCTTCTCGGTTTTGGCAATAGCGATGGATTTTGGCACCAGCTCGCCGAGCACGACGTGAAATAGCGTAACGAGCGTAAAAGATATGACGAAGGCGATCGTATGCGCCGCCGCTCCACCGCCTATGCCGACGGATCTTAGCGGCAGCTCGATCAGTCTCGATACCGCGGGCTCACCGATCCAGCCGAGGGCGAGCGAGCTTATCGTAATGCCTAGCTGAGTGGCGCTGAGGTAGGTGTCTAGGGAGTTTGAAATTTTAAAAGCGAGCTTTGCGTTTGGAATTTTATCCTTGATAAGCTCTTCGAGGCGAGACTTTCTTACTTTGACGATTGAGAATTCCGAAAGAACAAAAAAAGCATTCATAAAGATGAATACAAAAGCTAAAACTAACATTAAAACCGAACTGTCCGTGTCCAAATTTTTTATCCTTTGAAATTTAAAAATAAATATTTTGCAATTATATCTAAAAACGCTTTAAAATCCAAAAGGCACGGAAAATGCCTCGCGCCCGTGCGTGGAATTTTGCGGTAATTTAGGATTTTGCGCCGCAGCAGGCCTTTGTCGCGGCGAGATTCTATCGCGATAGAGCTTTGGCGCGGCGGCGGATAATCCTAGCGCCGTGCGCAAGCCCATTAAGAAATTTAAATGCGACGATAAAACCTGCTACTTAAAAACCTCAGCACGCAAGCTCTTGCGAAATTTTAAATCGCAAGACTATCTATTTCTCGCGGCAGCCTCGTAAAGCGGCAGAACTTTTGGCATCACCTCTTTTAGATCGGCGATACGATCGTCGTTTGAAGGGTGCGTGGACATAAATTTAAGCGGATGGCTCTCGTTTAGCTTATTCATTTTCTCCCAGACATTTATCGCCGCCCTTGGATCGTATCCTGCGCGCGCCATCAGCTCGACACCCATCAGATCGGCCTCCGTCTCATGCGTGCGCGAAAACGGCAGCGTGAAAGTGTACTGCGCCGCCATGTTCAAAGCCGCTGAGCCCAGATCTCCAAGCCCTGCTGCAGAGCTTGCC
>NZ_CALEDC010000150.1 GCF_937949835.1 uncultured Campylobacter sp. | reverse complement strand
CGTGTCGTTGATAATATAGACGCGCTGGCTTACCAGGCCGATATTTTCGCGCAGGCTAGGGATACTAAACTCGCCGATCTCGTCGTTGCCGTTGAATAAAATTTTACCGCTACTTGCGTCGTAAAAGCGCATCAGCAGGTTCACGACCGAGCTTTTGCCGCCGCCGCTGTTTCCGACGAGCGCTAAAATTTCGCCCTTTTTGACGCCAAAGCTTATGTCTTTCAGCGCCGCCTTGTCGCCGTAGTTTAGCGACACGTCGCAAAAGCTCACCGAGCCTATCTCGCCCATCTGCTTGCCGCCTCCGACGATCGTAGGCTCCAAATCTATGAGCTCAAACGTCCGCTCGCTCGCCGCGATGGCGTCTTGCATGTTGTTGTATAACGAGGAGACCTTTTTTATCGGGGTGTAAACCATAAAAAGCGCCGTAAGGAAGCTGAAAAAGCTGCCGATGCTCATTTGACCCGCGATGACCTCCTGGCCTCCGACGATGATCACCACGGCGATGCCCACGGCGCCTAGCATCTCCATGATCGGGCTTACCAGACATGTCGTTACGACCGCCTTTAAATTTAGACCGAAAAATTTCTTGTTTTCGGCGTTAAATTTCTCCACTTCAAAGCTCTCGGCGTTGCTTGCCTTGACGATTTCGATGTTGGAGTAAATTTGACTGAGCGCCGAGGAGATATCGGAGGTTTTCTCTTGAGACTCGCGCGAAATTTTTTTCATCCGCTTTGCAAGGCGCGAGAGCGGATATATCGCGCACGGAAAGACCACGAGCGCGAAAAACGAAAGCTTTGGGCTCTGATAGATCACGACGCCCAAAAGCCCCAAAATCGTAATGATCTGCGTGAAAAAATCGGGGATCATGTTTGAAACCACGACGCGGATACGCTCGATGTCGTTGATCGTGCGGCTGATGAGCTCGCCCGTGCGGAATCGGTTGAAAAAATCCACGTCCAGCCGCACGAGGCTTGCGACGAGCCTATCGCGGAAGCGGCGCACCGTGTCTTGACCGATGAAGGCGGTGAAGTAGTTTTGCATAAACGCGCCGCCGCTTTTCATCGCAAAAACCACGATGATCGCGATCGGAAGCGTATAGAGATACGGCTCGTTTTTTTCGACGAAAATTTTATTTAAAACGGGCTCGACCAGCTTCGCGCTCGCAGCAGTTGCCACGCTCGTCATCACCATACCCAAAATCGCCAATGCAAACTGCGGCTTATAATCCCTAAAATAGGGCTTAAAGCGCGATAGTAAAGTTTTAAAACCGTTCAAATACAATCCTTTTTTATAAAATTTTTAAAATTTAAAATCCTGAAATTCCAAAATTTATGAAATCCCAAAATTCTTGAAATTTTAAAATTTAAAATCTCAAAAATTCTGAAATTTTAAAATTCCTTAAATTT
>NZ_CALEDC010000149.1 GCF_937949835.1 uncultured Campylobacter sp. | reverse complement strand
CGTCGTTTAACGCTCGCGTAAAGAATTTAAATTTATACTGCATTGCGCACAAAAACCTTGCGCTTAATTAAGGAGGGCTAAAATTTAAAGCAAAAGTTATTTAAAATTTAAGCCCGTTTCGCCTTTGCAGCGTTTTGTTTATGGTACCTTGACGGAGCGCCCCGCTCGGCCCTCTTTAAACCCTCGCTTCAAGATGAAACAATCTCAAATGCCGCTTAAATTTTATCTTTGTCCTTCAAGCGTCCGCTTTAAATTTAGTCGCTCTTTGGCTCGGTTTCATTTCGCTACCCATTCAAATTCCCACGTAGCGCGCCAAAGCGTATCGTCAAATTTCATCAAAATTTTAAAAACGGCTATAAATTAAGCGCGAAAGAGTTCGCCTAAAAAGGATATATTTTATTTCTATTTACTGTTTAGGTAGTATAATCGTTCTCGTCCGACAAGATAAAACCTCCTTTTTGTATGAAGCCCGAGTTTAAAAGCTCGGGCTTTTTTTATGCCCGAAATTCTGCTATAATCCCGCCAAAAACTGCAAGGAAATTTTATGCTTTCACATATCGACGAAAACAATATGCCCCGCATGGTGGATGTCGGCGCCAAGGACGATAGCGAGCGCGTAGCCACCGCTAGCGGCATCATACGAATGAGCGCGGAGGCGTTTGCCGCCGTCAAGCAAAACACGGCCAAAAAAGGCCCCGTGCTTCAAACCGCCGTCGTTGCCGCGATAATGGGCGCTAAAAAGACGAGCGAGCTAATACCCATGACCCATCCGCTTACGATTACTTCGATTAAAACCGATATTGAGGAGCTTGCGAGCGAGTGCGCATTTAAGCTTTTCGTAACTGTAAAAATCACGGGCAAAACGGGCGTCGAGATGGAGGCGCTAACGGGCGTGAGCGTGGGGCTGCTGACGATTTATGATATGCTAAAAGCGATCGATAAATCGATGCAGATCACAGGCATCGTGCTGCAACGCAAAGAGGGGGGCAAGAGTGGCGTGTATATTAGGAGCTGAAAAGCCAAAAATCGACTATCCGCTCTTTTGGGAATACAAAGTAGTCCTAGATGCGACCACCCAAAAGCGCGAGCAGATCGATGAAATTTTAAAGGGCGAAAATTACAAAATAGACTTTTCGCGCTTTTCAAACGGCGGCAAATATATGAGCTTCAACGTAAGCGTTTTCGTAAATAGCGATATGCACAGAAATGAAATTTTCGAGCGCCTGAAGGCTCATTTTAAATACATACTGTAGGAGAGGATATGAAGGAAAAACTGATAGAAAAATTCGGCGCCGATCTCGCGCAAATTAGCGGCGAGGAGCTGGCAGCCTGCGTGCAAAATTTAGCTTTTGAACAAAGCCTTCAGGCTCTACGCGGACTTAGCAAAGATGCTAAAAGCGCTAAAAGCGCCGAGCTCATCTTAAGCTTTGCCGCCGAGCTTAACGAAATAGGAGCTCTAAAGGACGCCTCCTCCGAAGCGCTAATCGAAGGGGTGAAAAAGGCGCTGTGCGACGAGGACGAGCAGGGGCTCTACAAACTCATCTACGACTACGACGATCTGCGCAAAAAGATCGCTTGTAAACAAAAGGCGATTAAAACCCTTGTTTTGCGCAGCTACGACGATCTGGATACCGCGCTGCAAAACGCAAGCGAAGCAGAGCTAAAAGAGCGCATAGGCTCGGCGCTACAGCGAGCGATCGCGAGCAAACTACCGCTTGCGGACGTGCTGAAAGAAGCAAGTGAACTAGCCTTCATAAGCGTGCTAGAAAGCGGCACCGACATCGAGGATACCGCGCACGAGACGGCGAAAAACATCGCATTTTCGGCTATCGGCGACGGAGAATTTACGAAATTCCGCACTAAAGAAATTTCAAAAATCATCATAAATCGTGCGATTTTCGTCGCAAACGAGAGCAAAAATACAGCCTCTGCGCTGATTAGAGGCGCGATTTTAGGCTGCTACGACGGCATAAACAAAGCCGCCGAAAGATACCGCGACGAGCTAAGTTTCTCGCCGGCAAGCGACGCACAGAGCCTAGAGAACGAAAGGCTTCAAATTTCGCAGATGAGCGAGCTATTTAGCGCGGTTCTAAACGATGCGGTCGCAAGCTCGGAGGAACCCGCTAAAAGCGAGATCGCCAAGATCGCCGATGAAGAATTCGGAGGCTACTTGGCTAAATTTAGAAAAATTTCAAGCGATCTTGCCGAGCAGCTAAGCGCCAAAATCGGCGAAATTGAGCTTGGCGAGCGCGCGAAAAAGGCGAGCGCCAAGGCGCGTGAAATCACTCAAGAGCTGAGCCAAAAAAGCGCCAAAATCATCGAAAACCTCGATCTAAACGAGAAACTGGACGCGATCAAAAAAGAGCTTAGCGAGTTTGAAAAGAAGATGAGCCAAAAATTTGCCGAGCTAAAAAGCTCCGAGGTCGCTAAAAACGTAAGCGAAAGGGCGCGCGAGATGAGCGCTAAGGCTTACGAGGCCGCAAAAGAGACGATCGCCAAGCTAAAGTCCAAAAAGGACTAAATGGGCGCTGCAGAGGTGAAATCCCTAGCGGCAAGCACGCCGGTGCTCGCTACTTTGCGCTGCAAAATTTACTAGCATGCCTTAAAGTCCTCACCCTCCAAATAATAGAGCTTTCATTAGAGTTTGCGAGGCTTATGCGGAATTCTTCATGCGCTTTAATGGCACAGCAGAATTCCGTGCCGATAAAGAATTTACTAATTTTGCGTAGCTAAATTTAGATGCGCGCTGCAAAATTACGTGCCGCCAAAAATCCTACGGCGATGTGAGACCCCGGCCCAACCGAATCTTGCCGCAGTGATAAAATTCTAAGTGCAAAATTTTATAGCTGTCAGAGCATATATAAAATTCCAAAAACGGCGCAGATTTTTAAGCTTAAAATTTCATCGTACAAATTTACGTAGCCGAATTTTAAAATTCTAAACACGTAAAATTTTAAAATTCCATCCAAAATGATACGGTACGGCTTACAGTTTGAAATTTTATCCCGACGCGCGCAAATGAAATTCCGCGAGATAAATTCTACAAAAAGGCGTCTGTGGCGTTTGGCATTTCTGCGATCATTTCAATTCCAATAAAACGCAATTTCATTGCAGCGCAAGATGCGATGTGAAGGGATGCCGCTAAGCTAACAATTAGAATTTTACTTTGCAAAGATTAGCGCGGCTCATCTCAAATCATAGCGACATCCGAGCCCATTTTATCGCGCGATTTGATTGTGCAAATTTCAAATTGCTCTTATCCGCCCGAACCGAGCGCCTGGTGTAAATAAAATTCTACCGGATTTATCGTTGCGTAAATTTAAAACCGCGATCCCTCCCCGCTCTATTTAGGTGCAGAGGTGCTTTGTTTATGCAGCGCCGCGCTTGGATAAACCCACTATTTTTACATAGCAATGCCTAATTTACGCCGCGATAAAATCCTGCGAAATCACCGCTAAATTTTATCGCTAAATTACAAAGCCCAATCCTATTTTAAAGGCGACGGGCGTCCTTAAATTTTACGGCAAATTCCAAATAGATCGCGCCTGCAAAATCCGGCAATCCAAAATAAAATTCTAAAAATTTAACCAAATTTCGCTAAAATCGCCGCAAAATTTCAAGGAGAAAAGATGAAAAAATTAGCTCTTTTAATATCCTTTGCTGCGATGATGATTTTTAGCGGCTGTGCGAGCACCACGCAAGGCGGCGCCGTAGGCATCGACCGCTCGCAATTCATCACCGTAAGCGAAGCTGAAATGGATCAAAGTGCCGCGCTTGCCTACAGGCAGATTACCGCCCAAGCAAACGCCAAGCACGTCCTAAATACCGATAAAAAGCTAACTGATCGCGTTAGAGGCATCTCGAAGCGCCTAATCGCTCAAGTCGGCGCATTTCGCAAAGACGCACTGAAATGGAACTGGCAGGTAAACGTCATAAACGACCCTACGATCAATGCTTGGTGTATGCCTGGCGGTCGCATCGTCGTATATACGGGCATCATCGAAAAGCTTAAGCTTACCGATGCCGAGCTGGCTGCTATTTTGGGGCACGAGATGTCGCACGCACTGCGCGAACACAGCCGCGAGCGAGCCTCGACTGAACAGATGAAAGATGTCGGTATCGCTGTAGCAAGCTCCGCGGCAGGGCTTGGAGATCTAGGCTCAGCGGCTTTGAACATGGCGGCTCAATACACATTCACGCTGCCGTTTTCACGCACGCATGAGACGGAGGCTGATCTGATGGGTGTCGAGCTGATGGCG
>NZ_CALEDC010000148.1 GCF_937949835.1 uncultured Campylobacter sp. | reverse complement strand
CGCCCCCGCTAGGACGGAATTTTAAACTTAGAGTTTTGAATTTATCCTTAAATTTAGGGGGCTGTGCGAAATTCATATAAAAATCCGCCTTATGTGCGGACGAGTGAGCTTTGAAATTCCAAAATTCCTAGAATTTCGCTAAAATTGCGGGCAAATTTAAAGAGGGGCGAAATTTTGACTATTTATGATTTGGAGCGCCTGCGACTGGACGCCAAAAAGCACGTGGAGCAGCTAAAGCTCATTGCCGTCATAAGTATGATCGCCCTGTTTGCGGTATTCGGCGTCATCGCGTATTTTGCGCGTAGGCAGGGCGTGCAGAGCTTTAGCGCGACGCTGCTTATGCTGCTGGCGATCGCCTCGCTCGCCGTGAGCCTTAAAGAGGTGCATCTAAACGGCTGGCAAAAGGATCTCATCGGCACGGAAAATATCTTAAAATTCGGTGCGGTCGCGATCTCGTTTTTGATCTTAAAATACTCCGCAGCCTTGCCGCAGACGCTGATAGGCTTAGCCGCGCTTGCGCTTGGGGTGTGGCTAGCGACGCGGCTTTACGCGCTCGGCGTAAAAAGCATGCAAGAGATCTTTACGGGGCGGTACCGCCAAAGCTACAAGCAGCACTATCTGGCGCCTTTCGTGCGCGAGCTCGGCTACGAATACGTCTCCTACGGCAGCGTGCCGTTTTGGCGCGTGGTGCAGAGCGATCTGTTCGAGTTCATCGAAAATCTGCGCGGCAACGACCGCGTGGGCGGCGCGTGGCAGGGGGTGAGCTTCGAGTTTAGCGACGTGAGTTTTTTTCATCAAAATTTACAGCACGAGCTCGTGGGGGCGTTTTTCGTAGCGGAATTTAACAAACGCATCATCGCGCCCGTTTTCATCTATCCGCGCGAGATACAAAATAAACAGCACGTAGGTCTAAAGCCCGTTGCGATGGATAATGTGGAGTTTGCCGCGCGCTACAAGGTGCTTAGCGACGAGCCGCAAAACGCGATGTACGTGCTAACCCCTGCATTTATGGAGCGATTTTTGGCGGTGGGCGACGCGCTCGGGGCGCAGATCTGGGCGAGCATCAGAGAGCGGCGGATCCATATTTTCGTGCACACCGGGCGCGATAATTTCGAGCCTAGCGTCTATGAAAGCGTGCTGCGCCGCGACCCCGCAAGCGAGATAAAGAGCGAAATTTTAAGCTTTTTGAGTATCGTTAAAATTTTAAAACTGAATGTGAGGATTTGGATTTAATAAAATTTAAGCGGTATTTCTGCTAAAAATTTTTAACTCTTAAAAGATAATTCGGCGCGTCCAGGCTTATCAAATTTTGATTTCATACGAGGCTATCTTCTAAACATTTATCGCATAGCTGTTTATCAAATTTTTGCTTTACTTCTAAACCTGCTCCTAGCCTATATAAAAATTTGCGGCTGGATTTTGTCTAAATTTTTTCCCGTTTTTAGTAAAAAATAGGTTTTTAGCTCCTTGTATTCGCTGCTCGTTAAAATCGAGGCGTCGATGATGAAGTGCTTATCGAAGATAATCAAACTATCGCCGCTTAGCATATCCAGTCCAAGCCCTAGTCCGTTCATCAATCTAAAAATCAGTAGCGGGAGTATGCCGAGCCCAAATGCTATTGGCACTATAAATGGGGCTATCGCATAGCCTTTAAAGTAAAAAACCGTGGACATCAAAACGAAGTAGATCATAACGACGCAAAATCCAAACTTTTTTGTAGCGATCAGTGATTGAAATTCGGAAGGCCCGAAGGTTCGTTTTATTCCTAATATATTTGATAATTTTATTTCGAATAGGACTAAATTTTTCTTCGTAGAAAAATACTCTATGGCGGAATTTTTAAATTTAATATAGCAGCTTCCGAACTCTTTTGGGCGTTCATTTAGCTCTCCTGGATGCGGTGGTCTGTATGGTGCAAAATGTGAAAGAAAGTCCAAAATAAATACAATCGGCAGATATAGCTTTATCATCTCTATCGCGTTGTCTTTTATGATTATCGGCTCTTTGTCGTAATCTCTAGCCTTGGAATTCTGCGGTAAGACGCCGCTGTCATCGGATATAAAATTTTGCTGCTCTATGTTGTTTACACAGGCGGAATTCTGATCCGCTTCGGCTTCCAATTCGGCTTCTAAATTTAAAGCGTCAGGATCGGAATCTAGGGTTTCAGAATTTGAAGCTCTAGAATTCAGGGATTCAGAATTTAAAACTTCAGAATTCGAAGCTTCAAAATTTGAGACTTCGGAATTTTTGGTTTCAAAATTCGAGGCTTTAGAATTTTCGCCGTTAAAATTTTGTTCCAAGCCCCGCTTTGGCTTCTGATGTCGCTTTTGTAGTAGCTTTCTTAATTCCTCAAGCCTGTTTTGATCCATTCTTGCCCCCGATAAGGCGTTTTAACCTCGATTATTTTTGCTTGCGCTTTTCATTGTCGCTAGCTCCTGCGCCAAAAATTCCCCCGTATAGCTACCGGTCTTTTTGAAATCTTTTGCTAGCTTTTCTGGGGTGCCGCAAGCGACGATCTGTCCGCCGCCCTCGCCGCCTTCTGGCCCCATATCGATGATGTAATCGCAGTTTTTGATGACGTCCAGATTGTGCTCGATCACAAAGACGGAATTTCCCAGATCGACCAAATGATGTAACACCGCCACCAAGCGATCTACGTCTGCAAAATGAAGCCCCGTCGTGGGCTCGTCTAGGATATATAGCGTGTTGCCCGTATCGGTGCGGCTTAGCTCCTTGGCGAGCTTGACGCGCTGCGCCTCGCCGCCCGAGAGCGTCGTGGCGG
>NZ_CALEDC010000147.1 GCF_937949835.1 uncultured Campylobacter sp. | reverse complement strand
AAAAAATTTGTTTACCTGCGAAGAAGCCTTACTCCACTTCAATGCAGATAAAACAGGTAAAGTCTCTTCAATCAAGTTTTCAGAACTCTCAAGATCCGCTCCTTTTAGATTTTTAAGACCGTAATCAATTACAAGCTCACTAATCCTGCCAAGCTCAGGGCCCTCAATACGCTTATTTTCTTTTGCCAATAAATACAGTGTCCATATATATTGTATATTTTTTTGTAATGTTTTAGCAAAAATTTCATCAAAATAATGGATTATCTTGCCGCGTCGGAAGGGCGCCAGCTTCTCGCGCAAATTCGGAAAGTAATCGCAGATCTCATCGATCACGATGTTTGTCGGCTCGAAACAACTAAACGCCAGCAGATCAAACATATTGTCATTTGTGATCTTCGAGGTATGGTTGTAGAGCCAATCGCTGATGTCATATTTCTTATTCAGGTCTTTTTCGAGCATATAAAATAGCACGATATGGGTGCTTCGCGCTACGGGCTTGATCTCATAATATCTTTTGATCGCGTTTTCATATCCCGCCTCGTCGTGGTCGAACCAGATATAAACATCCTTGCCGCGCAGCAGCTCCAGATACTCGTCCCATCTGCTCCCCGCGCCACCCAAAGTTAAGGCGTTTACGTTGAAGCTCATCAAATTTAGGGCATCTTTTTCGCCCTCGCAGACGATGACGCGATCGTCCGGGTTGTCTAAAAAATATCTAATCGGAAACGGCGCCGCTGCGGCTCCGCTCTCGCCTATCCACTTGCCGCTCATACGCTCGGAGCTTATAGCGCGAGCCTTACTATCCCAAGCAAATTTTTCTCGGTATTTGATATTTAGCGGCACGCCTCGCTCGTCGCGAATGATGATCGCTATGCTTTGATGCTCGTGCGAATATCCTATCGCGTCCTTGGAGTAGGTCAAAAAGGTAGGGGCTTCGTAGTTTACGAAAATTCCGCGCAGTCCGTTTTCTATGAGCGTCGGTCTCATAGCCTCAAAATTTGAGACAAGCTCCGGCGCGATGGACGCAATGCGAGCTCGCATCCTTTTTTCGGCGGCGGCCCTCTTGGCGGTGGGGACGGCGTCGTCCACGACCTCCTTGGGGGCCACCGGCTCGAGCACGAGG
>NZ_CALEDC010000146.1 GCF_937949835.1 uncultured Campylobacter sp. | reverse complement strand
CCGCAGCTCAAACCCTCAAGCGGCGGCATTTCGGCGCCGATGCTTAGCACTTGCCACGCCTCTATGCCCGCCGCGTTAAGCCGCGCTTTGAAATCCGCGCTTATGCGTCCATAAATTTGAGCGCAGTCCAGCTCGCAAAGGTTACAAATTTTTAAAATTTGCTCCTCATCTAAAGCTTCCGCGCCAAAAATTCCAGAATTCAGATCCTTTGCAGAAGCAGGCACGGCGCGGTTTGCGTTTAAATTTACGCTCAAATCCTCGCGCTCGTTTTCGTAAAATTCTATACTGCCGCTCGTGCCCGCGTAAATTTTATCGCCGCGAGCTTTGTCACCAAAATTTTCGTACTCGTACGGCGCGACGCCGTGTTTTTCGGAGTTCAAAGCAAAAACTCCGACGCACTTTGCGCCGTTTTCATGCGCGATGCGTGCGATCTCACGAGCCGTTTCTACACTGACGCGGCGTTTGGAGCTTGATACGAATATCACGCCTAAAAATTCCACGCGCACGCCCGAGCCGTCGCCCAGATTTCGCGAATCGCTACTGAAATTTTTATCGCAATCGGAATTTTGCTCGGACGTAAAATTTGCATGATTTTGTGCGCGGCAGGTAAAATTCTCGCCGCCCTGATTAAAATTTGGCGCGAAATTCTTGCTGCCGGAATTTCGCGTAGAATTCTCGGCATCCGAATTAAAATTCCGCCTAGAATTTTCGCCGCAAAAATTAGAATTTTTTATTGAGCTCTCGCTACTCGATTGCGGTAAATTTTTGGCGCCGTCCGCGCACTCTAAATTTGCGCAGAAAGCCGAGCTGCACGCCAGCACCGCACGGGCTTCGGCGGCGCTTTTGATGCCGCAAATTTTGATCTTACTTCTGTACGACATATAAAAATTCCGTCACATAAAGCTCGCGCGCGTTTAAATTTCTGCTCGCGCGGTAGGTCGGATAGCGGATCTCTATCGTGCGCACGGAGCCGATGTGCGCGAGGTTTTTTAAAAATTCCGCTTTCGAGATAAAACCCTCGGAATTAAAAGAGATTATTAAAAATTTCGCCGGAAATTTCGCCAGCAGCGCGAAAAATTCCTCAGCAGCACTTGATTTTTTGTTGTAGGCCGAGCGGTTCCAGTCCGCGGGGATTCCAGAGACCCTGCTAAGCCCCGCAGCATTTGGGCGCTTGCCCTCGTTTATAAAATCCGTGATCAAATTTAGCATGAAATAGTTCGAGCCGTAGGGGTGCTGATTGTAGGGCGGATCAAAATACGCGACGTCAAGCTGCGAAAAGCGCTCGCGCGCACTCTGTGCAAAGCGCGCGGCGTCCTCTTGAAAGACCGCGCTTTCGCAGGCGAAATTTGAAAGCACGGGCAGGCGCAGAGAAATTTCGCCCATTATGCGAGCTAGCGCGTTTTCGCCGCTGCCGCCGAACTTGCCTACGCCCGCTTTGTCCTTGTAAAAGCCCTTAAAAACGCCGCCCGTGTTTGAGTGGATGCTCGCCTCGCTAAGCAGCGGCGCGGTGAAAAAATCGCGAAATTTTTGCGGGATTTTACCGATCTGCTCGCAAAGCCCGCCCAAAATCAGGGCGTTTCGGCGCGTGTAAAAAGCGCGCTCGCCCGCCTTGATATTCTCATCGTCCTTCGGCGCGTACAGCTCGCTAAAAAAACTCTCCTTCGGCGTAAAATTTCTTAAAATTTCGGCGTGCAGCTCGCTCAAATCCCGCCACAGCCCGTCGCTAAAATTTGAAAGATAGCAGGAGTTTATCGCGCGCGAGTAGCCCTCCAGGTCGTTTGCGATCACGAGGTTTGAGTGCGCTTTAGCCAGTCGCGCGACGATGCCGCTGCCGCCGAAGACGTCTGCGAAGCTGATCTTGCCCTGCCCAAGCTCCGCCTTAATCTCGCAGATCGCCCGCTCTATAGGCGCTAGCAGCGAGCGCTTGTTACCCAGATAGCTGATGAGCTGCTCGCTTAAAAACTCCCTCTTTTCGCCGCTAGCCATCTAAGCTCTCGCCCCTACGTAGTTTTCGTAAAATTTCCACGTTTTGCCCGATCTGATCGCCTCTAAAATGAGCGGCTTAGCCTCCGCAGGGCTTGACACGACATCCGCGCAGTATAGCGCGAACATCGCATTTAGCACGACGATATCAAATTTCGGTCCGCTCAGCTCGCCTTTTAAAATTTGCTTTAAAATCTCAGCATTAGCCTCGCCGTCGCCGCCTTCGATATCGCTGTGAAATGCCCGAGCGAAGCCGAACTGCTCGGGATTTACGCGGTATTCTAAAATTTTGCCGTCCTTGACCTCGTGGATTAGCGTCTCGTCGCACAGGCTGATCTCATCCATGCCGTCCATACCGTGCACCACCAGAGCGTGCTTGCGCCCCAAAATCATCAGCGTTTCGGCGATGAGCCCGTTTACTTCCTCCAGATAATTGCCTACGATCTGATTGCTTAGGCTCAAATTTGGATTTAAAAGCGGTCCCATTATATTAAAGACAGTGCCTATTTTTAGGCGATTGCGCACCTCCTTGACCTCGGCGGTGATCTTATGAAAAAACGGCGCGTGAAAAAACGCCAGCCTGGTGCGATCTAGCAGCGCTCTAATCTGCGCCAGATCGCTAAGTAGCGGCACGCCCAGAGCATCGAGCGCATCGGAGCTGCCCGATCTGCTGGTGATCGCGCGGTTGCCGTGCTTTGCGACGCGCACGCCGAAGCTTGCCGCGATAAAGGCCACGGTCGTGGAGATATTGATCGTCTTTAGCCTATCGCCGCCTGTGCCTACGATGTCAAACATCGGGCTCGAATCGTCGTAGATGACCGAGTATTTTAATATACTGCGCACGAGCGCCGTAAGGCTGCTTGGGTAGAGCGATTTTTCGCTGATCAGCACGAGCAATCCCGCAAGCTGCACGATGTCGTAATCCTGCTCATAAAGCGCCTTGCAAATGACGGCGTAATCGTCGCTGTCTAGCGGGAAGCCCTTTTGTAGCTTCAACATAAACGGGGCGAAATTTACCACGAGTTTCTCCTTTAAAATTATCTTTTTGCCGTAATTGATGAAATTTTCGATGATCTTTTTGCCGTATTGAGTAAAAAAGCTCTCGGGATGAAATTGAATGCCGAAAACCGGCTTACTTCGGTGCTTCATCGCCATTATAATGCCGTCGTTTTCGCTCTTTGCTAAAATTTCAAACTCGCGCGGCAGCGTAGCTTCGTCCACATAAAGCGAGTGGTAGCGCATCACTTCAAATTTACGCGGCAGTCCGCTAAAAAGCACACCATCTGCGTAAATTTCGATCGCCGAGCTCTTGCCGTGAAGCGGCACCTCCAGCTGCTTTATCTCCGCGCCCGCCGCATATCCGATCGCCTGATGCCCAAGGCACACGCCCAAAATCGGCACGTCCAAATCCGCGCGCAAAATCTCTAAGCAAACGCCGCTATCTTTTGGGTGATTTGGCCCGGGGCTTAGGATTATGTGCGACGGGGCAAGCTCGCGCACCTGCTGCAGCGTTATCTCGTCGTTGCGGAAGTAGCGCACCTCCTCGTCGCTTAGCTCCAAAATGTATTGATAAATATTAAAAACGAAGCTGTCGTAATTATCTATCATTAAAATCAAAATTTTATCCTTTTTTAGGGCGTTTACGCCTCTTTAAAATTATAAATAGTTTAAATTTAACCGCTTTGTGGCGGCTAAATTTAGCGCCGTTTTAGCGCCTCTTGCGTGCTAAATTTAAAATTTCGCCCGCGGCTGCGGCATTACTGAGTCGCGACTTTGTGCTGCTTTGCGGCCGATATGTATTTCGGCATTGCGGCGCCGAATGAAGCTAGCCGTTAAATTTAACGTCTTAGCAGCGACACGTTTTAAATTTAGCCGAATCAAACTCGCACCGAAAAGCGGTGCGCCCGGCTAGCTAAATTTAAAGGGTCTAAACTTCCTCGCATAGCTCCTCGATCACTTTTAGCGGGCTTTTGCGCTTTTTGCAGATCTCTGCGTATTCGCTCTTTGGCGAGCTGTCGTAAACGATACCTGCGCCCGCTCCGATAAATACGAGTTGTTTAGCCCTTCGCAGCCGAAATTCTCCGCGCTAAATTTGGCAGTCTCAAACCGCATTGCGCGGCTAAAGCTCGGCTTGCTCTCTAAATTTAGCGCTCCGCCGCCCGCGCGAGCTTTTAAATTTAACGTCGCGTCGCGCTCGCCTGCGCGAGCTAAATTTTGCGCCTCGCCGCCGCCCTTTTGCGCCGCAGTACCGCAAAACTCCGCCGTCTCGGGATTTTCACCGTCGCAAAGCTCTGTCGCTTCGGAATTCCCCTCGCCGCAAGCAGCATCTAAATTTAAGTTGGAATTTCGTTTAAAATCCTCGTCCGAGCAGGCATTTTGCGCGTCGCGATTTACAAAGATCGCCGAGCGGATCAAGATCGCCTGCATCACATCGCCGCTAAAGCGCCAAAATCCGATTCCGCCGCCGTAGATGCCGCGCTCGTAGCGCTCCAGCTCATTTATGATCTGCATCGCGCGAATCTTCGGGCTGCCGCTTAGCGTGCCCGCAGGAAATATCGTGCCGAGCACCTCAAACGCGCTTACCCCGCGCGGTTTGGTGCCGTAGACCTCGCTTACGATGTGCATCACGCTTTCGTAGCGCACGACGCGCATCGCGTTTTGCACCCGTACCGAGGCGGGCTCGGCAAATTTGCCGATGTCGTTGCGAGCTAGATCGATCAGCATCCGATGCTCCGCAAGCTCCTTTTCGTCGCTTAAAAGCTCGCGCTCGAGCGCTGCGTCCGCTTCGGCATTCGCGCCTCTGCTGCGGGTGCCCGCGATGGGAGCTACGAAAATTTCGTCCTTTTTGATCTCCATGATAAGCTCGGGGCTGGAGCCCGCGACGCAGCCGTACGGCGTCGGGAAGTGAAACATATAGGGGCTCGGATTGTTCTTTTTGAGTCGCTCGTAAAACTCCAAGCTGCCGAGATTCGTACCGACTTCTAAAATTTCGCCCAGCACGACCTGAAACACGTCGCCGCTTTTTATCTTTTCTTTTGCGGCTTCGACCATCGCGCTAAAATGCGACTCCTCGGCGCCCAGATCGGTTAAAATTTTAAATTTAAGCTCTTTTTTCTTAGGCTCCGGCTCAGACGCGCTTTGCGATTTTGAGCCGCCTTTTATCGCGGCGTCCGCTTTTGCGGCACTCTGCGGCGCGCCTGCTGCTTCGGCGGAGCTTTGCTGCGAGGCTTGCGAACTAAGCTCGCGCAGGCTTTCGTAAATTTGGGCGTCTTTGCCGTAAAAATCGTAAATTTTGCTGATTTTATCGTAGTGCAGGTAATTTGCGGCATCGGCGTAAAAAAACGGCGGGAAGTCATATAGCGCCTGCTTCGGTGCGCCGATATTTTCGAACGCGCGCACGATGTCATAGCCCAAAACGCCGAAAAGTCCCGCAAAGCTCGCGTTTTTAAACTCGCTCGCACCCTCTTTTGCGCCCTTTACCTCATCAAATTTAAGCCTCAAAGCCTCAAAACTCATCTTAAATCCGTCGAAATAATCGCAATCAATGCCGATGATGACCTGCCTCTCGTCCTCTGCGAGGTAGCTTTGCGGATGCGTCTTTAAAATTTCGCGGTAGTAAAACAGCGGCTCTTCTAAAAGCATTTTCGTCCTTGGAATTTTTAGCGCCATTATACGCTGCTTAGCTTAAATTTGAGCGGGCGGCGCGAGCTTAAGCGGGCTTGAATACAAGCAAAATTTTAGTAAAATTAGCAAATTTCAAGGAGAACGTATGAAAATTTTATTTTCCCCAAGCGAGATGAAAAGCGAGCTGGGCGGCGACACGCGCATTTGCGAGCGAAATTTCATCTTTGCAGATCTTTACGAAAAGCGCCTGCAGATGCTGCGCGCCTATGCGGATTTCGTGGATAAAGCGAGCGAGGCGGAGCTTTGCAAGCTTTTCGGGCTGAAAAAATGGGATGTGGCTCTGCGCGAAAATATCTTTGAAAAAGGCTGCGCGAAGGCGCTTTTACGCTACACCGGCACCGCGTATCGCGCCCTAGGCTACGCGTCGCTAAGCCCCGGCGCGCAGGAGTTTGCGGAGCGAAACACGATAATTTTTTCAAACCTTTTCGGCCCCGTGCTGGGCGGCGACGCGCTGCCGAACTACAAACTCAAACAGGGCGAGAAATTCGGCGGCATAGACGCGGCGAAATTTTATCGCGATAGCTTCTCCGCCGCGCTGGATCGGTATCTGGCGGATGAGTGCGTCGTGGATCTGCGCGCGGGATTTTACGAAAAATTTTATGAGATGAAGCACGAATATTTGAGTTTTAGTTTCATCAAAGGCGGAAAGGTGCTGAGCCACTACGCCAAGGCTTGGCGCGGCAAGGTGTTGCGCGAAATAGCCCTTGCCCGCGCCTGCAGCGAGGCGGAGGTGCTTGCGCTGCGCTTGGGCGGCGCTTCCGTGCTCGAGATCAAACAGATCGGGCTAAAAAAGGAGATCGTGCTGGAAATTTCATAAAGCGCGAAAACCGCTCGGAGAAATTTACGATAAATTTTGCAGGTTTAATGCATATTTTTGCGTAAATTTAGCCCGAACAATTTGCCGCGAGTTTAAATCTTAGAGCAGGCTAGGCGTTTATGCGGATTTTGCGGAGT
>NZ_CALEDC010000145.1 GCF_937949835.1 uncultured Campylobacter sp. | reverse complement strand
AATAATGCTGAACCTAATCCTGCTTCTTTTTTGGGTAGTGCTGGCGCTAATCTCGCTCGCTAGCGGGCAGTTTCATATCCCACTAGAAGAAATTTTTAAAATTCTCTTTAGCGGAGGCGGCGATGAAGCCGCCAAAAGTGTGATGATGGATGTTAGAATTCCACGCATTCTACTCTCCAGCCTTTGCGGTGGAGCGCTTGCTATCGCGGGTTTGAGCTTGCAGGCGGTATTTAAAAACCCGCTCGTTGGCCCGCACATCGTAGGCGTTAGCACTGCAGCGGCATTCGGCGGCGCGCTTTGTATCTTGCTAGGATTGAGCGGCTTATGGCTTGCGGGTTTTGCATTTTGCTTCGGGCTTGCGGCACTATTTTTACTCTATCTTTTGGCAAAATTCGTAGCACGCGCTGATATTTTCTCACTCATTTTAGCAGGTATAGTCATTAACGGCGTATTTGCCGCACTTACGAGCTTGGTGCAGTATCTAGCAGACGATGAGGAAGTGCTGCCTAATATCGTTTTTTGGCTACTGGGAAGCTTCGTAAGCGCAGGATACGATAAGGTAATTTTGATGTGCGCGATCGCCCTGCCCGCTTCTGCAGTCTTAATCGCGCTGAGATGGCGGTTTAATCTACTCAGCCTAAATGATGATGATTTGCGCGTGCTAGGCGTAGACGTTAAATTTCTGCGCTGCACGATCCTAGCGCTTTGCACTGCTCTGATCGCCGTACAAGTTAGCGTCAGCGGAAATATCGGCTGGGTAGGTCTTGTAGTGCCGCACGCCACCAGGCTCATCGCGGGCAGCGACCACGTGAAGCTAATGCCTGCCTGCTTCATTGCAGGAGCGATCTTTATGCTGGCAATCGACGATCTATCTCGCTCGCTAAGTAGCGCCGAAATTCCTTTAGGAATTCTATCCGCTCTCATAGGAAGCCCGATCTTTGCCCTACTTCTAAAAAGGAGCGCCAAAAATGCAAAATCTAATTGAGGTAAAAAACGCTGGCTTTTACTACGAGGCGGAAAAATTCTGCTTTCGCAACTTAAGCTTCGAGCTTGCCAGCTCTCAAACATTAGCGATTTTGGGCTTAAACGGGCAAGGTAAAAGCACGCTAATGTCGTGTATGATGGGGATTTTACAGCCTAAAGAAGGCGAGATCGTGCGCAAGGCAAAATTTGCTTTCTTGCCGCAGAGCTTTAACGTCGCGTTTGATTACAGCGTGCTTGACATCGTACTGATGGGGCGGGTACGCGAGATCTCGCTCTTTTCAAAACCGGGCAAAAAGGATATTCAAATCTGCCTTGACGCTCTGGATACGCTAGGCGTCGCCCATCTGCAAAAGCGCAGCTTTAACGCCCTTAGCGGCGGGCAGAGGCAGCTCGTGCTCTTTGCTAGAGCCCTAGCTAGCGGCAGCGACGTGCTGTTTTTGGACGAGCCTGCCAGCGCGCTTGATATCAAAAACCAAGACCGCGTGCTAAGCCTCATCGCAAATCTACGCTCAAATAGCGATGCGAGCATAGTTTTTACCACTCACCAGCCTAACCACGCCCTCGCAGTCGCCGATCGCACACTGATCTTGCGAAATGATCTTAGCTACAACTACGGCGCGAGTAACGAAATTTTAACCGAAGCCGCGCTTAGCTCGCTCTACGGCGTACAGATCAAAACGGCGGAATTTGACGTTGCGGGCGAGCAAATCCCCAGCATCACGCAAATTTTCAGCGCGCAGGTGAAGTAGCGGCGCGACAAAGCAGCTCATCAATCGGCGCGAAATTTTAAATCGCGGGATTTTGTTTTGAGTGAAATTTAAATCGTAGAATTTTGTCTTGAAATGCCGTCTTGAAATTCTGATTAAAATTTTATATCGAGGTTTTGCCATAGAATTCCAGTCTAAATTCCATAGTGAAATTTTGCCGCGGAATTCCGAGTAGAAATCTCATAGCGAAATTCTATCTGCGGCTTGCCGGTTTTCGAAGCGCGCAATGAAAGATACCGTGCTTGTGGTTTAAAATTTTTGTAGTAGAATTCTGCCTGCAAATCCATAGATGGAATTCCGTTTTAAATCCCGCGGCGAAATTTTATTCTCGCTCTGGTAGAATTCCTGAAATTCCGCAGTCTGCAAGCTTGCCCCGACGAAATTTAAAAATTTTAAATTTA
>NZ_CALEDC010000144.1 GCF_937949835.1 uncultured Campylobacter sp. | reverse complement strand
GCATAAAATTTTAATTTTTACGCGGCGAAAAAATTTAAAATTTCAAAGCGTGCCCGCTTCGGCTTTAAATTTAATGATCGCCGTCCTGCGCGCGGTGTAATCGTTTAAAATCGCCGCTCGCCTTCGATTTGCAAGCGATGCGCTGTGCAGCGTCTAAATTTAAGTATTCAAATTTTATCGCACTTTTGCGCGCGAGCATTAAAATCTTTTGTGGCCTTTTAAATTTGCCGCTTTGCGCCGCCGTGCTCTTCGCGGGCGTGAAAAGCCCTCGCATATCGACGCCCCCTGGCTGCAGCAGCTTTATTTTCCTATCGATGCCGCCCGCGTAGCCCGTGAGGCTGCCGTGGGCGCCTACGACGCGGTGGCAGGGGATGATGATCGAGATTTCGTTGTGTCCTACGGCGCCGCCCACGGCTTGCGCGGACATCTTCGCTAGCCCGCGTGCCGCGGCGATTTCGCGCGCGATCTGCCCGTAGGTCGTAGTTTTGCCGTAAGGAATTTTAAGCAAAATTTCCCACACGGCGCGTCTAAACGCCGAGCCCACGGGATTTAGAGCGGGCGTAAAACCAGGCTCGCGTCCGCTAAAATACAGATCAAGCCGGCGCCTAGTTTGATCAAAAACGGCCAGGTTTTTCTCCTAGGAGTATCCGCTTTGCTCGTTTTGTTCGTTCGCGCAGAATTTTCCGCTCCCGCTTTGCGCCGAAAGATTGGTCGCGCGAGGTTTTTCGCCCGTGTCTTTAAGTGCAAAATCGCGCGCGCAGAATTTTTCGCTCGTTATAAGTACGTTTGCGCAGAATTCTACGTCCCGCCGTTCGCCGCTTTTGCCGTAATATTGCTCTTTTTCAACGCCGCAAAATCGCGCCGTGTTTCGCTAACGACATGCTGCTCTTTTGCGAGCAGATCGGCGTCACCCCGCTTTTTATCCGCGCCGCTTTTCGCCTCTAGCGCGCAGCCTTTCTCGCAGCAACCCTCTCTCGCGGCGGCATCTGTTTTTGCCGCAATATCGCGCATGCAGAATTTGCCGTCCGCGCCGCTTGCCGTAAGAGCGTGCGCGTAGATTTCTCGCCCTCGAACCACAGTCCGCAAAGCCCCACTCCATCGCTCGCAAGCGTGATTTTACCAAGCGGAGAGTCGTAATATGCGATAAATTTCATCGTTGCTCCTGCTTTGCGATTAAATTTAGGTGCCGCAAGCAGCGCTTAAATTTCCCAAATTTCTAAAATTTGCGGACAGATTTTAGCTACGCTTTGTTCAAACTCCGCCTTTTGCGAGGCGTTCGGTTCGTCAAGGGCTTCAAATTTACAAAAAAGCTCCGCGATCTTTAGCCAGCCTTCAAGATTTAGATCGAATTTTTCCAAATTAGCCTCGGACAAAAACTCCAAATCATGGTCGTAAAACGCGATCTCGCCGCCAGAGCTTAGTAGCCAAAGATCGCCGGTGCCGCTATCTGCAAAGATACAAAACTCGCGCAGCAGCCCGCTGTCGCCCTCAAAAGGAAATTTTGCCGCGTCGTTGCAGCGCGCGATCTCATGCTCTTTCAGCACTCTAAAATCGCCCGCAATCTCCCTTCCGAAGTATCCGCCTAGGATATTTTTTAGCTCGTTTTTATTCAAATTTAATCTCTCCGCTTTAGTTTCGCTTTTTGACGTAAAATATAAAAAAGCCGACCATCGCTGCGAAAATTACGCACATCGCAAGCGTTACGATGAGCGTGCCGTGCGCCGAGCCGCTTAAAAACAGCCCCGTCGTGTTCATCCCGAAAAAGCTCGTGATGAAATTTAGCGGCAAAAGCAGCGACGAGATGATCGTGAGAATGTAGATGTTGCGGCTGATCTTGTCGTTTTTGAGGCCTTGGATGAACTGATAGATATCCTCGATCCTGACGGCGTATTCGCTCATCACGCCCTTGAAAACGCCCGCTTCGTAGGCGTAGTTTTTCAGCCGCTTTTTAAGCGCCGGCTGCTCGTTTCCGCAGATGAGTAGCGCTTCGTAAAAATGCGAAATTTTGTTTTGAAATTTGCGGATTTCATATTTTAGGATAGAGTGCTTTTTCATAAATTTTGAAAAATCGCCGCGGCGCGTGTAGATTTTTTCGTAATTCTCAAGCTCCGCGGAGTGCTCTAA
>NZ_CALEDC010000143.1 GCF_937949835.1 uncultured Campylobacter sp. | reverse complement strand
TAAATTTACAGTCCGCAGCAGATAGCCAAGACTTGCAATGCACGGCGAATGGGCTTGATTCTCGGCTTGCGACGGACAAGTCTATTTCGCAAAATTCGGCGAATATTCAGGGTTTGCGATATACTGCGAATAGAATAGGCTTGCAGCGCGCGGCAAGCGAGTCTGGTTTACGACAGAAGATAGATTCGCAAGGCTCATGCTCCGTGCAAACATGCACGACGGACGTGCGTAGCGCATATTTCGATAACGTGGGCGATTTCGTGCGTTTACCTGCGAGCTTTTCGGCGATTTTTAAGACGGGTGCGATTTTTATCGCTCCAAGCGTGGCACCAAACCTTAATAAAATCGGCATTTTCCTAGCCAATACCGGCGTGCATCTGCTGCTTTTTGAATACTTTGATCGCCCGATCGTCGCCACAAGCGCCAATATTAGCGGCGAGCCCATTATTTTTAGCAGCGAGGAGTTGCGCGCGAAGCTGGGCGGCGTCATCTCGTTTTACCTGGATAACGACCGCGAAATTTTAACGCCGAGCGACGATAGTATCGCGTTTTTGCAGGAATTTAAAAAAGAAGCTGCAAGCGCGAAGGCAAACGATCGCACGCACGATATATACACGCTTGAGACCCGGGCTCACAGCGAGAATATGGCGCAAAATTTTGAAGCACCGCATGCTATGTCGCTTCCCTCGATCGATACGAAGTCCGATTTGAACGTGATTATAAAGCGGCAGCCGAATGAAAATACGTCAAACTCGAAAAGCGATGATCTGAAACGGGCAAATTCCAAGCAAGGCTCGAAGCGTGATCCGAGTGAAGGTCTGCAAAGCTCGCAAGTAGCCGTTTGCGAGCTAAAAAATTCGCAAAATTTATCCGAAAAAGCAAAAAACGAGCAAGAAAGCGCGGCGCTAGGTAGCATCTGCGACGAGGCGGCAGCCGATGAAAGCACCGATGCGGCGATAAATAGTTGCGACGCGCTCTCGGATGACGGGCGCAATGCCGCGGCATCAAACGATGAACGCGACGGCGCATCTTTAAATTTTAAAAACGGCGCGGCGTCGATTGATACGAAGCGCTGCGACACCGAGAACGCGGAAAATCTCGAAAAAGCAAAAGGCAGGCAGGGCGCAGCAACATTGAGCGATAAATTTGGCGCCGCACCTTCAAATTTAAAAAGCGACGTAGCGGCGCCAAGCGAGACCAAACATAAT
>NZ_CALEDC010000142.1 GCF_937949835.1 uncultured Campylobacter sp. | reverse complement strand
GAGCGCTAAAGCTCGCGTTCGTGCCTTTTATAATCACATTTTTCGTCACGCATCTATTTGATAGCATCGGCACTCTAACCGGCGTTGGCAATCGTGCGGGGCTTTTTGGAGAGAATAGCAAAGACGGCATGAAAAAACTATCTAGAAATTTAACTTCCGATGCGATAGGTAGCGTCGCAGGCGCCGTTATCGGCACGAGCACGGTCACTGCATTTGCCGAAAGCGCCAGCGGAGTAGAAGCGGGCGGTCGCACGGGGCTAACGGCGGTATTTTGCGCTATATTTTTCGTGCTGACGCTGTTTATGCTACCGCTATTTAAGGCGATCCCCGCAAATGCGATCTATCCGATCCTCGTAATGGTCGGGGTTTTGATGTTTAGCGAGCTTGGTAAGATCGATTATAGCGACGCGGGAATTCTAATCCCTGCGTTTTTTATAGTATTTTTGATGCCTTTTACCTACTCGATCACCAACGGCTTAAGCTTCGGCTTTATCGCTTATATCGTAGTTAGACTCGCTCAGCGCAGGATAAAAGATTTAAATTTCGGCGTTTTGACGCTTGGCGCGATTAGCGTTTTAGTATTTTTGATGCATTAAATTTTAAGGAAAGATATGAGATTTTATAGTTTTGACGAGATGGATCGCGACGCAAGAGTTATAGCAAAGCAGGTTAGGGACGAATTTATGCCCGATGCAATCGTGGCGATCGCTAGAGGCGGGCTCACATTCGGTCACGCGCTAGCCAATGCGCTTGATATGCGGACGATATTTTCGATAAATTCCATCCACTACGCAGACACCAAAAAGCTCGACACCATCGACGTTTTCAACGTGCCCGATCTGGAGCTTTACAAACGCGTGCTGCTGGTGGACGATATTATCGACAGCGGCGACAGCATGGTCGAGATCAAGCGCGTGCTGCTGGAGAAATTTCCGCAAATAGAGCTTAAAACGGCGGTGATTTTTTACAAACCCAAGGCGCTCATCCAACCCGATTTTAAAATTTCAAAGACGGATGAGTGGATAAATTTCTTTTGGGAAAATTATACGATAGAGGAATGAAGCGGCGCGCGGTTAAATTTAGCGGCTAAATTTTAAAGGATTCGGCGGCTTAAATTTTATAAAATTCCGGCCGTAAAATTTAGGCCGTAAATTTAAAGCGCCCGCAGCAAGGATGAGAGTGAAGAAGCTTTATCAAAACGAAATTTTCGTAATCTCCATAATGTGCCTGTTTCAGGGCATATTTTTGCTTTATGCGATCTCAAATTTAAGCATCAGCTACTACGAGGCTGAAATTTTTTACGATAAAAAATCCCTCGTTTCGCTAATAGCAAATTTAAGCTGCGAAATTTTCGGGCGCAACGACTATGCCTTGCGCGTGCCATTTATTTTGATCCACTTCGCAAACGCTGCGATGATCTATAAAATTTCAAAATTTATTCTAAAGCGCCGCTTCGATAGAGTGGTCGCTACGGCGCTATTTATGGCGCTTCCTGCGTCTATGAGTAGCGCGATTTTACTAAATCCTGCGGGCATCATCGTTTTTTTCACGCTGCTGGCGATCTATTTTGCAAAGAGCGAATACAATATCGCGCTTTTCGTGCTTCTCTCCGCTTGCGCCCTGTTCGATAGAGCGTTTTTTATGCTCTACGTCGGCTTTGGAATTTGGGCGCTTTATACGCGCAAAAAGGAGCTTTTGCTGCTTTGCATAGCGCTATTTAGCTTCAGCGTGATCTTTTACGACGTAAGCTCGGAGGGCAAGCCGAAGGGGTATTTTTTAGACACCGTGGGCGTTTTTGCGGGCGCGTTTTCGCCTCTCGTGTTTTTATTTTTCATCTACACGATCTATAGAATTTGGATCAAAGAGGAAAAGAGCCTGCTGTGGTTCATCGCCACGAGCGCGCTTTGTCTGACGATGCTTTTTTCGCTAAGACAGCGCGTGCCGCTTGAGATGATGCTGCCGTATTGCGTCATCGCTACGCCTTTGATCATTCGGGTTCTGTTTAATTCATACCGAGTTAGATTGCCTAAATTTCGCACCTTTCACAAGATCGCCGTGGGCGTGACGCTGGTAAGCTTAGCGGTGAGTTATTTTGCAGTGATTTTTAGCGATGTGATGTATGAGGCGATGTTCGCAAACAAACCGCAGCGGCATTTTATCTATAAATTTGACGTAGCTAGGCAGCTGGCAAGTGAGTTAAAAAATCGCGGAGTAAAAAACGTAAGCTGCGAAGACGAGAGGCTCTGCCTGCGCCTGAAATTTTACGGACTGCCTAGCGGGGATAGCGCTTTTATCTATGCAGGTGAGCCGGAATATGTCTCGGATCATAAAAATTCGATACAAAATATAGATATTTACAAGCGAGGCGTGCGAATTGCGAAATTTTATGTTAAAATATAAACAAAATTTTTATGAAAGGTAAAAATTATGAAAAAAGCATTTACTATGATTGAGCTGATTTTCATCATCGTGGTGGTTGGAATTCTAGCGGCGGTGGCGGTGCCTCAAATCAATCGAAATAGCCTTGTGGAGGCGGCAGATCAAGTAGCTGCTCATATCCGCTATACTCAGCAGCTGGCTATGAATGATAACAAATTCGATCCTAATGACCCGGATTGGTTTAAGAAGCTTTGGAGGATTCAGTTTAGTTATACCAACGCCAAAGGAAGTGCGGAGGGCTGGACTTACACTGTGTATTATGATAGCACTATGAGTGGTAATCCTAACGGTAGTGCGGATCTGTCTGATCTATCAAGGGTTGATTTTGCCATAGATCCGCAAAATCCAAATAAAAATTCTAAGTGCAGGCTTTCAAAACCAAGCGATAAATAGAAATGCTGAAAGAATCAATAAGAAGCTGAATTTAAGCAAAACTTACGATATTAGAAATGTCGAATTTACTAATTGTGGAGACCGGGCAAATCAAACTATAGTCTTTGATTCTTATGGGCGTCCTATGGGGCAGGTAGCGGACTCTAACGTGCCATATGATAGGCTTTTTACATTTGATGAAAATAATAGACCATGCATAATTACACTTACTAATAATGCGGGCGAGCATGCTCTTATTACCATCCAGCCCGAGACCGGATATGTAAATTATACTTTGGCTTCTAATACCGGTCCCGGAGGGCAGTAGGATAATCCTACACACTTAAGGAGAATAATGAAAAAATACATAATGACGCCGATTTATTACGTAAACGACGTCCCACACATCGGTCACGCATACACGACGATCATCGCCGATACGATGGCTAGATTTTACCGCTTGCAAGGACACGAAGTCTTTTTTAAAACGGGCACCGACGAGCACGGTCAAAAGATCGAGGAGGCCGCAGCCAAGCACGGCCAGAGCCCAAAGCAGTACGCAGACGGCGTGAGCGCTAAATTTAAAGACCTGTGGGACGAGTTTGACATCAGCTACGATATGTTTTCGCGCACTACCGATGCCGCGCACGAGGCGGCGGTGCAAAACGTATTTCGCAAGATGTATGAAAAGGGCGACATTTATAAGGGCGAATACGAGGGCAACTATTGCGTAAGCTGCGAGAGTTTTTTCCCTTCCGCTCAGCTCATCGACGGCGAGTATTGCCCCGACTGCGGCAAAAAGACTAAAATTTTAAAAGAGGAGAGCTATTTTTTCAGACTTAGCGCCTACGCAGAGCGGCTTTTAAAATGGTACGAGGATGAAAAGTGCATCCTGCCCCTAGGCAAAAAAAACGAGGTCGTAAGCTTCGTAAAAGGCGGTCTGAAGGATCTTTCGATCACGCGAACGGGCTTTGATTGGGGCGTTAAAATTCCGCCCGAGCTAAACGATCCGAAGCACGTGATTTACGTCTGGCTGGACGCGCTGATGGATTATCTTAGCTCGCTTGGATTTTGCGCGGGCGGCGAACGAATGGAGTATTGGAGCGACGCTCTACACATCGTAGGTAAGGACATTTTGCGCTTTCACGCCGTTTATTGGCCTGCGTTTTTGATGAGCCTGGGACTAAATATGCCACGCAGCATCGCAGCTCACGGCTGGTGGACGCGCGACGGCAAAAAGATGAGCAAAAGCCTGGGCAACGTCGTGGATCCGCGCGAGGTCGCAAACGCATACGGGCTGGAGCAGTTTAGGTATTTTTTGCTGCGCGAGGTGCCGTTCGGCCAAGACGGCGATTTTTCGCAAAAAGCGATCATAAACCGCGTAAATTCCGAGCTTGCCAACGAGCTTGGAAATCTGCTTAGCCGCATCGTCGGCATGAGCGCAAAATACTCGGATTACGTCATAAATTCCAAAGACGTGATGAAATTTTTCACCGCCGAGATCGAGGAAGCGAACTCCTATCTGAGCGCCGCACTTAACGCGCTTGAGGAGGTCGCTACCAATAGATACTTAGAGGAGCTTTGGAGGGCGCTTGCTCTTGCGAACGCTTCGATCGCGAAATACGAGCCGTGGAATTTGATGAAAAACGGCGAGCAGGCCAAGGCGCTGGCTCTCGTCGCATTGGTCGCAAATATTTTGGCTAAAGTCGCCGTGCTGCTAAGCCCTGCAATGCCGAAGACGGCGGCACGTATCGCGGACACACTAGGCTTTGAAATATCCACTTCGCTTTATGAGAAACTAGTGCTTCGCGGTGAAATTTTAGATTTTAAGGCTAAGCCGTGCGAGCCGCTTTTTACCAAGATTGATCACGAGCTGATGCCGAAGGCGGACTACGATAGACTAGATGGCGCTGTAAATTCCGCAAGCTGTTCGGGCGCAGACGCTGCTGTAAAAGGCGCGCTAAACTTAAACGCAAACGCTTCCGGCTCGGGCGCTACGGCGCAAGAAGCCCAAGGCGCAGCATCTGAAGCTCAAATTAAAATCGACGATTTTAAAAAATGCGTTATCAAAGTCGGCACGATTTTGGAGTGCGAAAATATTGAAGGCAGCGAGAAGCTGTTGCGATTTATGATCGATTTAGGCGAGGAGAGGCCGCGTCAAATCATCAGCGGCGTCGCAAAATTTTACGATCCCGCCGCGCTTGTCGGTAAGCAGATCTGCGTGCTGGCAAATTTAAAACCCGCTAAAATTTTTAAACATAGCAGCGAGGGTATGATTTTAAGCGCCGAGGACGGCAGCCTTACGCTGCTTAGCACTCTCGCACCCGTAAAAAACGGCGCGATCGTAGGTTAGCGATGAGGGCTTTAGCGCGCAAGGCTTCGAAGCTCGCTATCTACGGCGCGGCTGGGCTCTGCGCGCAAAAAAGCGGCGCTTCGGATAAAATTTTAAAGCTTTGCCGTCGCTGTGGCTTTGCGGCAAAGATCGGTGCAGGCGGGCTTGTATGCGCCACGCCTTTGGCGCTGAAGCTCGGCGCGGGGGGTGCTTTAAAATTTGCGGCGCGGAAAATTTTAACGCTAGGCGTTTGCGAGCTGTCGAAGTTTGCCGCTTTAAAATGTGCAAAGCTCGGCGTGCGCGCGGTCGTGCGCTCATTTTCACGCACCGATAAATTTACGGACGAGCGCACAAAAAAGCGTGCAAGCGCGGATGGCGAGAGCTCTAAAGCAAGCGCCGCGTCGCGCAGAAAGCGCACGGCAAGCGTTTCTAGCGCAAGCATCAAAAAAAATGCCTCGCTTTCCAAATTCGATTCCGCTAAAAAAAACATAGCGACAAAAAGCGTGCCCGCAAAAAAATCCCCGCTCGCTAAAAAATCTGCATCTGTCGCAAAAACCGCATCGACCGCCAAAAGTATCGCGCCCGCCGCAGCTTCTATATCTGTCGCAAAATCCGCATCCGTAAAAAGCACCGCGCAAAATAAAATTTCCGCGCCAAGCGCAAAATGGGTACCGGC
>NZ_CALEDC010000141.1 GCF_937949835.1 uncultured Campylobacter sp. | reverse complement strand
CCGCCCCATCCAAAGCAATTTTACCGGGAGAAATTTGCGAGCGGAATTTTATCGCGAGAATTTTGCGGCGGCGGCTTTTTGGTTTTTGGGCACTCTTTTTGTGAGCTTTGGGCGAGCTTTTGGCGGCGAAATTTTACCGTAAGGATTTTTCAGAGCAAAATTTACGCTCTTTGCATCTGAGCGCTCCGCATAAAATTTTACGCCGATCTTGTCGTGACTTTGCACCGATTTTGCGGCGATTTTTAGAATACAAAGCGCGGAAATTTCGCCGCAGAATTTTGTCTAAAATTTTACCGTACGGGATTTCGCCGTATGAAATTTCGCCGTGATAGAATTTAGTCGAAATTTAATCGAGGCAAAAATACTGCGCCCATGATCTAAACGTAAAATTTTAATCCAAATTTATGCTAAACCGCCGCGGTATAGGCGCAGAATTATGATCTAAAAAATTTATACTTCGAAGTCACAACACAAACAAATGCAGATCGGGCTAACCCCGTATAAAATTTTAAGCCGAAATTATGGCTTACGTTCCGTTGCGATAAAATTTTGAGCCAAAATTAAGACATAAATTTTAAGCTAAAATTCTGTGCTCTAAAATTTCGCACTTTAAAATCCCACAAATTTCCAAATTTAGCAAATCCCGCGCTTGAAATTTTGAGCTAAAATCCTCCGCTTTCAAATCTAAAAATTTCGCAAATTTAGCAAGCTTTAAATTTTAAAGCTATAAACTTCGCTTCAAATTTTAAGGATCAAAAATGCTAGAACTCCCCTTTGTCGGCGTCGTCGTGGGCTTCATATCGGGCTTTTTCGGTATCGGTGGCGGCACGGTCGTAATGCCCGTGATGATGGCTCTAGGCTACGACGTCAAGACCGCCGCGGGCATCTCGGTGATGCAGATGTTCATCGTCTCGCTTTTCGGCTCATATCTGAACTACCGCGCGGGCAAGCTTCGCCTAGATAGCGGCATCGCGGTGGGGCTCGGAGGGCTGTGCGGCGCGAGCATATCGGGCTTCATCGTAAAATACTCGCCAGAAATCGTGCTTGAGATCGGTCTTTTGCTGACGCTTGCGATCTCATTTCTCAAGCTCTTTAGCACGAACGTAACAAGCGGCGGCAACGCCGATCCCCACGGCGCGGTGCTGTTTTTCATCGGCTTTGCTATCGGCGCGATCGCGCTTAGCATGGGCGTGGGCGGCGCGGTATTTCTGACGCCGATTTTGGTCGGATTTTTGGGCGTCGATATCAAAAGAGCGGTCTGCATGGGGCTATTTTTCATCGTTTTCGGCTCATTTAGCGCGCTTTTGAGCCTTTCGTACAACGGCCATGTGGATTACGAACGCGGCGCGCTGCTAGCCGTGGGCGGGCTTTTGGGCGTGTATTTCGGCACCTCTCAGGCTCGCCGTGCAAAGCGCGAAACGCAGAAAAAATGGCTGCTCGTCCTCTACGTCGTGCTATTTGCGCTGGCGCTAAAAAAGGTGCTACAGTAGCGCCCGCTGTAGTAGCGCTGCAGCGATTGCCGCGCTATAGTTTTGCTTTGCGATAGTTCCGCTACAAGCGCAGTTTAGGCGCCTGCTACGGGCATGTCAGAGCGATTTTAAGCGTTCGCGCTGTTTTGCTACGCCGTCCTTTTGCGTTTCGTAGTTTGCATTACCGTCCTCTTACACTGCGCGCGTTTGATCGCCGTTTTGCCGCGCTGCGTAAAATGTCGCGTTTCGTCGCGCAAGTAAAATTTTAAAATGAAATTTCAAAAAGTGCGAGCAAATTTTAAAAGCGGAATTTTAACTAACCGCGTTAAAATAGCGAAGTCGCACATCTTTCGTCCTATGGAGGCTAGATGGCGAAATAAAATTTACAAATTTTAAAAGGACTTGGATTGACGAACTTGATTTTAGCGGGGCTAGGCGGCTGTGTAGGCGCGATGGCGCGAGTAGGCCTAAGTGGAGCGATCGCGCGCGCAATGGACCGCGCCGGGTTTTGGAGCGCGTTTCCGATTGCTACTTTTTGCGTAAATGCGCTGGGAAGCCTGCTGATAGGGTTTTTGCTCGCACTAAATTTAACGCAGAGCGTGCGGGTATTTTTTGTCGCAGGCGCGCTGGGCGGCTTTACGACATTTTCTACGTTCAGCTACGATACGCTGCAATTATTGCTGGCGCGAGAATTTGCTATCGGTGTGCTAAACGCGGTCTTAAGCGTATGCGTTTGTATGCTGTTTTGCTACGCTGGGCTGCTCGCGGGCAGAGCGCTTGCAGGCTAGCCGTGGAGCACGTGAGCTTTAAATTTAAATCGCCTCTAAGCTTGCGCTTTTAAATCAAAATTTATTGAAAGTGCCTGCGCTACGGAATTTTATCGCGCGCATGTGCTGCAAAATCTGCGAGCGATGGGCACAATCCCACACGCCGTGCAGTTTTGCGAAAGGGTGCGCAGCAAGTAGTTTCGCAAAGTGCAATATCAAGCAGGAATTATAAGGCGAGCAAATCGTAAGACGAGCGAAAAGTAAAGCGAGCGAGAGGGATTGTAGCTAAATAATGGTGCTCGGCGTCGGGCAGGCTGGCAAAATCCAGATAAATTTGAAATTTGCGTGCATTCTCTGCGTATCTTGTTTACCGCAGCTTTGTAAAATTTCGCTATCTTGCGCCTAGTTATCGCGACGCCCTAAAAATTTCGCTGTCTTGGCGCGGATAAAATAAACCTAAGCCGCGCGATAAATTTTAAAAGCTCCGCGGGCAAATTTTAAAGCTTGAAGCTTAGAATTTTAAAATTCTCACGTAAATTTTAGAAGCTAAATTAAAGCGCGCCGAAATCACGATCTTATGTGTCAAATCCTGCAGCGCTATCTTAGATTTATCGCAAGCGACTGCGAGCCCTCTTAATTTCATTTCTGCAAATTTCATTGACCTGCTCGCCCTCGCTATTTCGCAAGATAACCTCGTAGTCCGTGATTTCGCGACCTTTGTTATACCCCTCGATATATCTGAATCTCGATAAAACTATTTTAAAGGATTCCACATCGTCTAAAGTATACTTATTGCCGAGCTTGACGTAGTTAAAATTCTCGCTAGAAAGCGTCGAAAAATCGCTAAATTTTTGCTTTAAATTTAGCGTATAAATCGTCGTATGCGGGGCGTCGTTATCGCAGCGATTAAATTCGCTTTCATCGAAGGCAAGCGCGAGGCAAATTTCATCTCCGCAGATTACCTTTATATCTTTGGCGCTGCTATTTATATGTATGGTTTGTCGCCATCCCTCGCCTTTGATCTCAAAGATATTGCGAGCGAGCTTTTTGGCTATTTCATCTCCGACATAGCCTTTGGCTTCTGGTTTATCAGCCCAACCAAGCGCAGAGTAGTTCTGCTTTTGCGGAAAATCCGCAAGCGGAGTTTGAAGCTCGCTTATGGCATTTAAATTTTCCTCGGTGCCTTGCGGAGCTGCAAAAGATGTGCCCCTCATAGAGTGTAGATTAAAGAAACCGATAAATTTCCTCACGACCTCTCCGGAGGCGAACAGCAACGCGTAGCCATAGCCCGTGCCGTCCTTAATGAAACCGATAAATTTTCTCACGACCTTATACGCCGTTTGAGAAAATATCTTGGCTTCGTTTTCAAAAAGCGAAATATCGTAGATACCATATCTGTAATATCCAAGCTCTCTTTTCACCCAATCTAAATCCGGCGAGCGGTCGATCTCGTCGTATCCATAGTAGCGCTCTGGCATATCTTTTTGTAGCAAAAAGTCGTCGCTGCCGCCGTCCTCATACCTAAGCCAGACTCCAAATTCATCTTTAACATATAGATAGTCGAACTCCGCGCCTCCTGCAAACCTTTTCTCGCCCAGCCAAAATACGGGCCTTTTTTCTAGGCTAGGCAGAGCGGCGACTGGAGGCAAATTTTGTAGCTCTTTTTCAAATTTTTCATCGATATAATCGCAAGCGCTAGTTGGCATACTAGGATCGCAACCCTCGGGCGTATCGGATGAAAAAAGCAAATTTAAAATCACAAATATATACAGCACAAAAAGCACGCACGCAACGCTCACGACCAAGGCGGTAATTTTTAAAATTTTTATAAAAGTTTTCATATCTAAATTTTACCTTGTTGCACTTAAAAATCGTAAAATTTCGCTTTAAATTTGAAATCCTCCGCGCATTATCTGTACGCCTCGCCTATTGCTTCGCTAAGGCTTTTTAGTAGCTCGTCTGCGGCTTTCGCTTTATCGTGCGCGCCGCGATTTTTGCCGTTTGAAGCACCGGGTCCCGCCCCGCTTACGCAGTTTTGCACGAAATACCACCAAAAATACCCGCCCACGTAGTTTTTCACGTAGCGCGGCATCGTATAATACCGCCTCATCATCGCCTTTTTGCTCGCCTGCGTGGCGTCCGCCGCCGTGTTTCCGCACTCGCCGATGCCGAGCTTTGAAGTAGGGAAGGTGCTTTGCAGATCGGTAAAAATTTCGCTCCAATCAGGCGCAAAGCCCTCGTTATCGTTCTCGTAGTAGCTTACGAAAAGATAATCCAGCCCATCTTTCATATCCTGCGGCACGAATTTTTGCAGCCACTCGCACATCTGCGTTTTCTGAGCTCCGCTCGGAGTATAATACGCCGTAAGCGCCGTCTTGGCGCCCTTTTTGTGGATGAGCTCGAAGGCTGCGATCATCTTGGCAGCGATGAAATTTGCATCATCCCCCAGCCAGCCCTCGCCGTTTATTTCGTTGCCGATCTCCCAGATCGCGACGTAGGGCGCGAGCGCGGCGAAAGCGTCCGCGAACCTCTTTTCGTAGCTTTTCACGCTTTTGTACGAGCTCATCTCGTAGGAGTCCACGGGGCAGGCCATCACGTACGAAACCTCGCTAAGTCGCCTAAAAAGAGGCTCGTACTCGCGCGGGCTAATTTCTTTTGACATCACGACGCGCACGGTGGGCTTTACGGGTAGGGCTTGCAGGGCGCGCACGATGCTCTGTAGTTTCGCGCCCGAGGCGTCTTGCGCGTCCTCGTACCAGCCGTCGTCGATCGTAACGCCCCAGATGAAGTCGGATTTAGAATTTTGCTTTGAAATTTTATTTGGATTTTCGCCGTAAAGCGCCCCGCAAAACAGCGCACCGCAAAACAGCGCACCGCAAAATAGCGCACCGCAAAATAGCGCGAGAAATATGTGTTTGAAATAGACCACGGCTTGCTCCTTGATTTTAAATTTTAAAAATTTAGCTCTTTGCTGGTCTTTCCACAACCGATCAAGCAATCAAAATTTATCTCTTGCCTCTAAGATCATAAGAATAATACGAACGAGAAAAACCCTCTACGCTGAATATAGCAAAAGCGTTAAGCGCAAGAGCCGCTAAGCTTAGTAACACCGTAGCAGGCAGCGAAAAACGCGCCAAAAACGCATTTGCAATAGCAGCAAGTACAAGCGCAATAAAGCAATATGAAAATATCGCGACACCGCTAGTATCGGCAAGCTCCTGATAAAATCTATAAAAAAACAGAAACGATGCGATGAATCCCAATGCAAGTAGTATTTGAGCGATGATGCCGCCCGCTAAAAATATAAATAACAATACGCCTATAAATATTGCTGCAAAGGCAATGGCTACGTTGCGTAAAAGGCTGCGGCTTGCGGTAAGCTTGGAGATATTATAAATGCTAAAGATAAAAAGCACGAATGCCGCTGCGCTTAGTAGTACTCCTAATCCGCCGTAAATTCCTAATAGCAATAGCACCAGTTCAGCTATAGCTTTTAAGGCGCAGGCTGCGATGAAGGTGTATTTGATGAGTGCTACTTCTTTTTCTTGAGGGTTTGAGGGTTGCTGGTCTTGAGTGTGCAGGTAG
>NZ_CALEDC010000140.1 GCF_937949835.1 uncultured Campylobacter sp. | reverse complement strand
AAGCGAGCTTTGCAAAAAATACGGCACAAATATCGAAATTCACGACTTTAAGCGATAGCGACTTTGGTTTTTACCACTACCAAAATTTGCGACTTAGACGGTAATGGACTCTGTTTTTTGCGGCAGATAAATTTGAAATTTTGTGCCATCGCGGAAAATAAATTTTAAAATTCTACGTCGCTGCGTAAAATAAATTTAAAATTTGCCGCGTCGCACGCTTTTCGTTCGGTTTTACTATTTCGTCGACACGCGGTAAAATTGAACGAGCCGTGAGGTTGCAATATAAATTTTTGGCGATTTAGCAGTAAAATTTGCGAGGTTCGCAGTGCGAATTTACGATGATAAAATTTTGCTTCGGTTTCAGTGCAAAACACGCCGATTAGGAAGCTTTTGAAAGATAAAATTTTAAGGGACGAACATGAAAATTATCTCGAAATTTAAAGATAATTACGATTTTATGGTGTCAAAATACGGACTTGACGAGACTTTGGTCTATGACCGCAGAAACTCTACTCTAGTCGATGCGGACGAGCTATGGAGGCTTGACGAGGGCGATAAAAAGGTCTTTGAAAGGAAGCTTAGCGGGTACCGCTTTATCCGCGGTAAATTTATAAACTGGAGCAAAACTGACGTAAATAAACTGCCGCGCCTGCTTCACTCCGTGATTTTCATCGGCAAAAATTTAGTCCATATTTTCGCCTCTCAGGGTAAAATTTACACAAGCCTAGAGTTTGACGAGACGGAGCTAAGAAGGCAGTATCAGAATGACAGAACTTTGAGCTTTAGCGATGGATTTCGCGCCCATATCGTCTCGTGGCTAGGCAAGGTCGGCGAGCAGGGTACGCGCGAGGAAATTTTGCAGCTCGTGGCGCTAGAGGGCGACCGCAAAACGACGCTAAAAAATATTGTTCGCGACGATAAAATTATAAGCAAAGATGAAATTTTGAGCGCACCCATCGTATTTTTTAAGCTCACACAGAACATTCACACCGCAGCGATAAATCCGCAGCTTAACGCGATGGGGTTTTATCTGAACGCCGACTTTGTCTGGCAAAGCTTAGTCGAGTTTTTATCCGCCAAAAAGGACGCCTCTGCTCCGATAGGCACGATACCAAATGATATAAAAATCGCTAGCAAGGGCTTTGACGTAAAGCGCTCGTTCCGCCCAAAAATGAAATAACTCGGCTCGCGCAGCAAATAATCCGTGCAATCGTCGCTAGAATTTATCCCTCTTTACTTCGCTGTTTTGACGCGCCTCATAAATCGAGCGAAATTCTATAAATTTTTATAAGTTTCGACGAGCAAGTGCACGAAAGCTTAGAAGCAAAATAAAATATGGATAAAATTCCGCAAAAGCTCTTTCGCAAAATTTTAAAAGAATTAAAATATTTCCTTGAGGAATTTTAGAATTCCGCATAAGGCAAATTTACAAAAATATCGTGAAAAATATGGAATTCTATGAAAATTCCGCAAAATTCTAAAATTTTACCGCAGCGGCGTCCATCGCGCGCATTAGATTTAGCATTTGAGCGTGTTCGAAAACATCGTGCGTGCGGATGATCGCAGCGCCGTTTAAAGCGGCGATCTGATGCAGATACAGCGAGCCTGCGAGCCTGTCCGCGACCGCGGAGGGGCTGTAAAAATCGATAACGCTCTTTCTGCTCGCGCCCACGAGCAGCGGGCAGCCGAAGTGCAAAAAATGCTGCAAATTTTTAATCAGCACCAAATTTTGCTCGGCGGTCTTGCCAAAGCCGATGCCCACGTCAAGGATGATCTTTTTAAGTCCCGCGCTTTGCAGCTGCTGCAAATTTTGCGCAAAAAACTCATCTATCTCACCCATCAGATCGTCGTATTTGGGTGCAAGCTGCATATTTTGCGGCTTTCCTTGCATGTGCATCAGCACGTAAGCGGCGTCGTAGCGAAGCGCGAGCGGGGCAAGAGCGAGATTTGCGCTGATGTCGTTGATGATGCTAAAGCCCCGATCTAGCGCAAATTCCAAACAATACTCATCGAAGCTATCGAGGCTAAATTTAGCCTTTTCGTGTAGACGCAGGCGGTAAATTTCGCTCAGCACGTCCTTTATGCGCGCAAACTCCTCATCCCTGCCGCAGTACTGGCTGCCCGGACGCGAGCTCACGCCGCCGATATCGATGATAGCGGCGCCCTGCTCAATCATCTTTTCGATCTTATTGGTCGCCTCTTTTAAGCTTGCCGCGCGGCTTGCTGGGTTAAAGCTATCGGAGTTGATATTGACGACGCCCATTATTTCGCAGCTTTGCGGCTTAGCAAATTTCTCGCTTAGAAATTTCGCGAGCTCTTTTAGCCCGAAATCCTGCAGCGCTTCCTTTTGCGCTAAAGCTTCGATCTGGCGGTCGTTTGCGATCAAAACCGCATCCGTACCATCGCACCCTAGGATCACTCCTTCGTTGCACGCAAGCTCAGCACCGATGCTAAGGGCATCCTGCTTTAAAATATTCGCCGCGGGCGCGCGCAGATCTTTTAGATAGAAAAAGTTTAGGCGCGATTTTTTCTGCATTATCGCCCGTCCCGCATTTCGCACGCCGATGCGCTCGCAAATCAGCGCGAAATCGGCTTCGTTTGAAATTTTATAAATTTTCATCTTTTCTCCTCGATCATCAACAGTAACGGAGTAAGCACGGCGTGGGCTTTGGCGTTGTGCTCGGCGAGGTAACTCAAGCGGTCAATCCGCTGCAGCTCATCGCCGCTTAGCCTGACGCCTACTTCGAAGCACTCTAGCGCGATCTCGCCGATGAGCGCTTTTAGCGCCGTTTTGTCCAGCTCGCCCTTGCGCTCCAGTGCGATCTGCGCGCCGATAAATTCCACCGCTTCCTTTAGGCTGAGCCTGACTAAATTTAGTCCGGTGCGATATCTGGGCTTTCGCACGCAGAGGTTTTGCACGATCAGGCGCGAGCGGATGGTGGGCAGCAGGGCGTTGATGAAAGGGGTAATCAGGAAAAACACCGTATTTTTGGGCGGCTCCTCTAAAATTTTAAGCAGAGCGTTTTGCGCCTCTTCGCCGAATTTCGTAGCGGCGATGACGATGATCTTATCCTCGCGCTCGGCGACGTAGGCTTCGTCGATGATCTTTCGCGCCTCGTCGATCTTAAGCTCGGTGCTTTCGAAAAACCTTAAATTTTTGCGCGGAATTTCGGCTAAAATTTTATCTTTAAAGCCCTCATAATCATTGGTTAAAACGATCTGATTTATGATTTTCAAAGCACCACTTCGTCAAAAAGCACGGCGTCGATGCTTTTGTCTAAAATTTTAAAAAGCTGGATCAGTTTGAGATCCAGGCTCGGATCGCTCTCGCTCATGTAAAAGCTATTTTGCAGCCTCTCGTCGATGAGCCACAGATAGCTGTCCTCGTGGCTTTTGGCGATTTTGGCTAGCGGATGGTTGCCGTTGCCGATGTAAAAATATATAAAGCCGTTGGCAAACGCGAGGCTTAGCATATCGTTTAGCAGCAGCGCGTCCTCTAGGCTATTTACTCCGCCGCGATAGAGCGAGCGCAGCGAAAAAAACGGCAACAGCGGACGGGAGTTGGTAGAGGAGTTAATCTTTTTGATGATGTATTCGCTAAACCAGCTTCGCTCATCGTCGCAGATGACGATGAAAGCAAAGCCGTCGTGGAGGAATTTTAGCTTTGAAGCCAAAAGCGGCGTCCAGTCCTCCTTGCGATCCTCAAGCCACTCAAGTCCGGGCTCGGAGCGCATCGCCGTAACGCTCCAAGTGTGCAGATCCTGCATTATTTATCCAAATCGTAGGCTTTATGCAGCGCGCGCACGGCAAGCTCGCCGTATTTGGCCTCTACGATCATCGAAATTTTAATCTCGCTCGTGGAGATCATCTGGATATTTATCCCTTCATCCGCAAGCGTCTTAAACGCCTTGCTGGCTATGCCGCTGTGGCTTTTCATACCAACGCCCACTAAAGAAACCTTTACGATATCGGCATCCGATTCGATGATGGAATTCGGATTAGGATTTACCTCTTTCATTACCGCATAAGCAGTCTGCAGCTCGTTTTGCGGCACGGTAAAGCCTAAATTCGTCTCGCCGTTTCGTCCGATATTTTGCACGATCATATCGACGTTGATCTCCTTGCTCGCGAGCGCGGAGAAAATTTCAGCCGCGACGCCGGGGCGATCCTCTACGTTTCTAATCGTGATTCTTGCTTGATTTTTATCCAATGCAATGCCGCTAATTACCGCATCTTCCATCTTTTCTTCTCCTGTTATGAGTGTTCCTTCATGATCGTTAAAACTGCTTCGCGTCACCAAATTTACGTTTAATTTCTTCGCAAGCTCGACGCTTCGATTTTGCAAAACCTTCGCTCCCAAGCTCGCAAGCTCAAGCATCTCGTCGTAGCTGATGCGATCAAGCTTCTTAGCCTTTGGCTCAATGCGCGGATCGGTCGTATATACGCCGTCTACATCGGTGTAAATTTCGCACAGATCGGCATTCAGCGCTCCTGCAACGGCGACTGCGCTAAGATCGCTTCCGCCTCGCCCGAGCGTAGTTACTTCGCCTGCGGTGCTGATGCCCTGGAAGCCCGCAACGACGACGATTTTGCCCTGCTTTAGCGCCTCTTGCATGCTTTTTGGATCGATAGAGACGATGCGAGCTTTGGTGTGAAAATTATCCGTCACGATGCCCGCACCACGCCCGCTAAATGCGATCGCAGCATAGCCCTTAGCATTTAGCGCGATAGCTAAAAGTGCACTCGTGACGCGCTCGCCCGAGCTTAGCAGCACATCCATCTCTCTGCCTACGGGAGTTTTAGTAAAAAATTCCGCCTGCTCGATGAGCTGATTGGTAACGCCGCTCATCGCAGAGACGATTACCGCGACATCGTGTCCTTCGTTTTTAGTCTTTATCACGCGCTGCGCAACCGCCTCGATCCGCTCTAGCGTACCGACGCTCGTACCGCCGTATTTTTGAACGATCAGCATTAAATGTAACCCTCCTCCTTAAAATATTTTAAAACCGTCGCGTAAATCGGCTTTTTGAAGTGATTTACGTGCCTTAAAACCTCATTCGCGCCTACGAATTTAAATGCGTCGAACTCCGGAAGTTTAGTATTGATGTTTATATCGGCTAAGCTTCGCAATCTCACCAAAAAATACCTTTGAATTTGCCCGTCGTATGGGCGCATCTTTTGAGCTACCCCATCGGGAAAGTCGTAGCTAAGCCACTTCGGGCACTCAGCGATGATATCGACTTTGCTTGTTCCGATCTCCTCGCCTAGCTCTCTGCGGATCGCCATCTTCGGCGTCTCACCATCGTCGATACCGCCTTGAGGAAACTGCCAAGCGCCTTTGATATCGCTTCGTTGCGCGATTAAAATTTCGCAATTAAACGGATACGAGGGCGAAAGTACGATTGCAGCGACATTCGGTCTGTAATTTTTCTCTTTTTCCATCTCGTTTTCTCACAAAAAATTTCTCAAAATTCTACCTAAAAATATTAAAATTTGCGTTAAGAGGCTTAAAATTTATATAAATTTTCAAATTAATTCGCTAAATTTTGCGACGTAAATTTAGCCCATAGGACCGCCCTTGCACATCTATATCCACGTGCCGTTTTGCACCTCCAAATGCCCGTATTGTGCCTTTGGCTCCTTCAGCGATAAGTTTAGCCTCGCAAAAAGCTACTTTCGCGCGCTAGAGCTTGAAGTGCGCGACTTTTTGGCAAAAAATCTGCACGCGCAAATCTCTACGCTTTTTATCGGAGGAGGCACGCCAAGCGCCGTAGATGCGGGGCTTTACGACGGAATTTTTGCGCTGCTTGCGCCGCATTTCGCCGCCCGAGCCGAAATCAGTTCGGAAGCTAATCCGAACTCCGCTAGCCCCGCCTGGCTTAGCGCGATGCAGGGGCTCGGCGTAAACCGCATCAGCTTCGGCGCGCAGAGTTTCAACGACGCCAAGCTAAAGTTCCTCGGTCGCGCGCACAGTGCGGCGCAGATTTTTCTCGCGGTGCAAAATGCCAAAGCAGCGGGCTTTGATAATATAAATTTAGATCTAATCTACGCGAGCAAATTTGACGATAAAAGGAATTTAAAATTTGAAATGGATGAGCTTGCGCGCTGCGAAGTGCCGCATTTAAGCGCCTATGCGCTAAGTCTTGAGGAAAATACGCCCTTTTTCGGGCGCGAAAGCTTTAAAAAGGAAAGTGCGGCTCTAGCTAAATTTCTCTTTGCTCTTGCGGCGGATAGCGGCTTTAGCCAGTATGAAATTTCAAATTTTGCCGCGCGCGGACTGCGCTGTAAGCACAATCTCGCCTACTGGCGCGGCGAGGATTACGCGGGATTTGGGGCATTTGCGGTCGGCACTAGCGCTCAGGTGCGCCTTAGCTCGCCTAAAAATTTGCGAGATTACATTGCAGACCCGCTGCAAAAACAGCGCGAAGCTCTAAGCGCGCAGGATAAAAAGCTTGAGCGCATATTTCTCGGGCTGCGCTGCATTTTGGGGTTTGAGGCGCAAATTTTAAACGCTACGGAGCTAAGCAACGCGCAGCTGCTCGTGCGCGAAAAAAAGCTGAAATTTGCCGAGGGTAAATTTTATAATCCCAACTTTTTGCTCGCCGACGAGATTGCGCTTTTTATTACGCAAGAAAGCCGCCGCGGGCGCTAAATTTAAGATTAATGAAATTTTAGTTAAAATACGCCACTTTTTACGTTAGGAAATTTTATGTTTGGTATCAGTATGCCTGAAATTACGGTCATTTTAATCATCGCGATAATCGTGCTGGGGCCCGAAAAGCTTCCAAAAGTCCTGGTCGAGCTTGCGAAATACTTCAAAGTCATCAAAAAAACCATCAACGACGCAAAATCTAGCTTCGATCAGGAGCTTCGCATCGCCGAGCTCAAAGAGGACGCCAAAAAATATAAAGAGAGTATCACACAAGCAAGCGAGGGCGTGCGCAAAAAGCTCACGTTTGAGGAGCTCGACGAGATAAAAGGCGGCATGAACTCCGTCAAAGAGACGCTAAATGCGGGGCTAAAAGACGCGGAAAGCTCGCTTAAAGAAACGCTTAGCTCGGACACCGCCAAAGACGCGTTAAACTCCGCGAAAGTCTCGGCGCAAAAACAGAGCGAGACGGCAAATTTAAAAGCAAATTCGAGCGGCGAAAATTCCGCGCAAAGCTCCGCTGGCGCCGCAAACTCTACGCAAGGCTCCGCCAGCGGCGCAATGAATCCCGGCGTTGAAGGCAAAAGCGCGAATTCTGGCGCTGGAAATAAAGGCGAAAATTCCATGCCGAGCACGGACGGCGGCGCAGGAAATTCCACACAAAATACCAATGCAAGCAGTGAAGCGAAAAGCGCCGCGCAAAATTTGAACGCAAATTTAAACGGCGATGCGCAAAATTCTATGCAAAATTCCGCGCAAAATAGCGATACGCAAAAATCATAATGAGAGAGAAATTTAATGTTTGAAGAGCTAAAACCCCATCTAGCCGAGCTTCGCAAGCGCCTAGTTATCTCCGTGCTTTCCGTCATCGTCCTTTTTATCGCGTGCTTCGGCTTTTGGGAAGATATTTTAGGCTTTATGACCCGTCCGCTAGTGCGTGTGCTTCCTAAAGGCAGCGAGATCATCTTTACCCAGCTTGGCGAAACGTTTTTTACCGCGATGAAGGTATCGTTTTTCACCTCGCTGCTTCTAGCGATGCCGATAATTTTCTGGCAGGTGTGGCTTTTCGTAGCACCTGGGCTTTACGACAACGAGAAAAAATACGTCATCCCCTTCGTTAGCGGCGCGAGCATTATGTTTTTTTTGGGCGCGGCGTTTTGCTATTTTTTCGTAATCCCCGTCGCGTTTAATTTCTTGGTAAATTTTGGCGCCAAGCAATTTACTGCGATGCCTACAATCGGCGAATATGTAGGCTTTTTCGCTAAGCTCGTCGTCGCATTCGGCATCAGCTTCGAGCTTCCTGTAGTAACCTTTTTCCTCGCTAAGATCGGGCTTGTAACAAATAAAAGCCTGAGCGATTTTTTTCGCTACGCAATCGTCATTATTTTCATCTTTGCAGCGGTCATGACGCCGCCGGACGTGCTTAGTCAGTTTATGCTCGCAACTCCGCTAATTGCGCTTTATCTGCTTTCGATCTTCATCGCCAAAATGATAAATCCGTATAAGCCTGAGGATGACGAAAGCGAAAATTCCACGGACGTAGCGCAGGCGTGAGATGGCGGATCTAAATTTAGTCGGTAGCTACGATTACGAGCTTCCTAGCGAGCTCATCGCAAGCGCGCCCGTGATGCCCAAACAAAACGCGCGCCTGCTGATCTATGACCGCGCTAAAGAGCAGATCACTCACGCGCACTTCGGCGATTTGGCGGATGCCCTGCCGCCCTGCGATATTATTTTTAACGACACGCGGGTGATTAAGGCGCGCCTCTTCGGCCATAAAAACAGCGGCGGCAAGATCGAGCTTCTGTTAAACTCGCCGCTTGAGGGCAATAAATTTAGCGCCTATATTCGCGGCAGCGTCAAAGTAGGCAGCGAATTAAAATTTCAAAGCGGTCTTGAAGCTCGCGTTTGCGAGCTGATGGAAGGCGGGCTTCGCATCGTGCAGTTTGAGCGCGGCGGTAAAGCTTTAAACACCCATGATGTTTTTGAAATTTGCGAACGTATCGGCCACGTGCCGCTGCCGCCGTATATCAAGCGCGCCGATACGAAGGAGGATGCGAGCTGGTACCAAAGCATCTTCGCGCGCGAGCAAGGCGCCGTCGCCGCACCAACCGCGAGCCTTCATTTTAACGATGCGATGCTAAACGATCTGCGCAAAAACCACGAAATTTATTTTATCACGCTGCATGTGGGCGCGGGCACCTTCAAGCCCGTGGAAGTAGCGGATCTGCGCGATCACAAGATGCACGGCGAGCTCTACTCCGTCCCGCCGCAGACCGCGCAAATTCTAAAAAGCGAGCGAAAAATTTTAGGCGTGGGTACGACCGTTACGAGAACGATCGAAAATTTTGCACGTAACGGGCAAAATAGCGGAATCTGCGAGCTGTTTTTGCACCCGGGCAACCCGCCGATAAGACAAAATTTTTTGCTTACAAATTTTCACCTGCCAAAATCCACGCTGATAATGCTCGTAGCGAGCTTCATCGGCCTTGAGCGCACGCTTGAGCTCTACCGCATCGCAGCGGAGCAAAGATACCGCTTCTACTCCTATGGCGATGGGATGCTTGTGCTATGAAAGCCGTGGTTTTAGGCGCACTAGCAATATTGGCTGCGACGGCAGGTTTTGCGGCAAGAAAACTTTTTGCTAAAAAGCCCGCCGTAAGCGGCAAAATTTTCTCCGCTGCGCCTAAAGTCAAAGAAAGCAGCCCCGTCGTGCCTAGGCGCGAGGATATCGCGCAGATCGATATTTTAAAAATTTTAAAATTCCAAAGCGAAATTTTATTTGAGGAGTGCACGAAATACGATAGCACGCTCTATCTTAGCTTCCCGCCGCAGCTGCCGCGTATCTACGGCGGCGAGGTGCTAAATCTCACTAGCGCAGTCTTTGACACGTGCGAGTTTTTCCTGCAAAATATCGCTGAACCAATCCGCGTAAGCGTGGAATTTAGCAGCAAGGAACTTAGAGCGAATATGAGCTCTATCAAGCTCGACGTTCGCGTAGGCATCGATCGCGAGCTAAAGGATCCACGCACCTATGCGCTTAAAGGTGCGCTAGAAAGCGCTGCTAGCACGGACGATGAGTATCTTACTTCGGCGCAGACCCATTTGCGTGCACTCGGTTCGCATCCGAGTATTGGAGCTGACGGGCGCGGGACATTTATCAAAATGGATGCAGTACTTAGCTGCTTCGCACAGCAAAGTTTTAGCGCTAAAAAATACGACTACAACGTCATCATCACGCACAAAAACCGCGCTATCTTCGAGGAGCTGCGCGATTTTTTGAGCGGGCTCGGTTGCGACGTAATGCCAAACTCCAACTGGGAGAGCGCAAAGAGACATCTTGGCGACTTCATCTACGTAGCCGACGTCGTCATCCTTGACGCCGAGATCCTGCGCGCCAATATAAGCGAAATAAACTACCTCAACGCGCTGGAAAAAGACGGGGTATTTTTCATATTTTTGCTCAAAAACAAACACTCGCTCAAGGTGCTGGAGGGGCTAAGCTTTAAATTTTTCAAGCTCGAGATGCCATATTTCTACGACGAGTTTTACGCCACGCTTGATCTCATCGAAAAGATCAAAAACGATGAGAATTTCTTGGGGCTGTAGCGAATAGGCGGCGATAAATTTAAAACCGAAGAGATTGAAGTGCTATATTTTGACTTAGATTGGATCAAGGGCAATATAAAAGATAGCGAATATGCCTTAAGGCAGCGGCGGTACGAGGCGTATTTGGCATGGCTGCATAAAAATATGCATACGCTAGAAAGAATTTTTGCGGGCATAAGCTTCAACGATGCGCTATTGCTACCCAAAAAGCAAATCAATGAAAAGTTGCATTTGAAATTTTACATCGGAGATTTGCAAAATGGATATTATGAACTAAAATGCGTTATGAGCTCGGATCAAAGATGCGATGCGGCGCCCGGCGAAATAATAACGAGCGAGATATTTTACGAAAATGGCAATTACCGCTTCTCTTTCATCCTTGCCTGTCTGAAGGAATACGCCGTTAATTTCTCCAGTATAGATAGCCTTAAATTTAACGCGATTTCGCAAAGAAAATATAGCCGCGAGTTTAAGAAATTGAAACTTTTATAGTAAATCCAAACCTTGGTTTTTACGTATAGAATTTCATCCGTTAAAGATTGCCGCCTCGGTATTTATCTCATTTACAATCCAAAATTAAAAATATTAGCTAGCGAGGTTTTGGGAAGTATGGATTTTGATTTAGGCACGAGCTTTCTGGTAAACTATGCAAGCTTCGGAGGTATAAAAATTTTAGTTTTTCGTGACTTAGAATGTGTCGCGTACTTCAGGTCAAAGCGTAGCGATGTGAGATAAATTTTGCTCGCTCGAGTGCTGAGGCATTATGCTTTTAGAAAAGGCACAAAGTAACATAAATTTCGCTGCGCTTGTAGTTGAAATCCGCTAAATTTAAGCCAGAATCATTCGGCGGAGGCACCATTCGCCAAACCCTCTAAGGCAAAATCTCTAAATTTAAGTTCTGGACGTCATATGCAAGCAGATTTCCTTCTGCCCTTAAAGCATTCAAATCATATTAAAATTTGAACTTCCAAACGAACCTAAAGGAATTTTGACAATCACTACGTTGCATTTAAAAGCGCGCTCGATAAGAGATA
>NZ_CALEDC010000139.1 GCF_937949835.1 uncultured Campylobacter sp. | reverse complement strand
TTGGTGATATGGCCGATGATAAAGATCGAAATTCCGCGCGCTTTGGCAAGTCGCATCAGCTCGAAGGTGATCTCGCGCACCTGCGTGATCGAGCCCGGCGCAGAGGAGCCTTTGTCGCTAAAAAGCGTTTGGATGCTGTCGATGACGATAAACTTATAATCCCTACGCTCCACCTCTTCAAGCACGGCGCTTAGATTTATCTCGGTGAGCAAAAACAGCTGCTCGCTTATCGCGCCCAGCCGCTGCGCACGCATTTTGATCTGGCTAGCGCTCTCCTCGCCGCTTACGTAAAGCACCGCGCGGCCGCCGCTTGCTAAATTTGCCGCGATCTTAAGTAGCAGCGTGGATTTTCCGATGCCTGGGCTGCCGCCGATTAGCACGAGCGAGCCCTCCACGACGCCGCCTCCGAGGACTAAATTTAGCTCGCTATCCTTGGTGTCGATGCGCGAAATTTGCTCGATCTGTATCTCGCTGATCGCTTTGGCGCTTGCGGATGAGGCGCGGGCAAGCTCGCCCTCGATCTCTTTTAGCGCTTTGATCTGAGCGGGCTTGAGCTCGACGAAGCTATCAAACGCGCCGCAGTCGGGGCATCTGCCGAGCCATCTGCTTTGCTGATTGCCGCAGTGCTGGCACTCAAAAATCGTGGTTTTAACTTTTGCCATTTTTATCCTCGCTCATTTTCGCTTAAATTTAGCCCCAAGCTTTGCGAAATTATACTTAAAATTTTTAAAATTTTAGCCGCCTTGCGCGCCGCTTGCGGGATCAAAAATCACGAGAGGGAGGATTTGCGGCTAAATTTGAGCTAAATTTAAATATGTTTTAAACATTTGTAACTACAATATAAGTTTTAAATCCAGCAAGGAAGGTTTTAAGATGAAGGGCAAGCTTAGTAGAAGCCAGTTTTTGACGATATCGCTTACGCTATTTGCGATGTTTTTCGGTGCGGGAAATTTTATTTTTCCGCCGGGTCTCGGTAGGGAATCCGGGCAGAATTTTTATATCGCAATAATGTTTTTTTGCGCTACGGCAGTGCTTCTGCCAGTGCTTGGCGTCGCAGCCATTGCGCGCGCCAAGGGGCTTCAGAGCCTGGTACGCCGCATAGATCCGGTGTTTGCGATCGTTTTTACCGCGCTTTTATATCTTACGATCGGGCCTCTTTTTGCGATACCGCGCGCGGCAAATATGCCTTTTGATATCGCGATTAAGCCTTTTATTGCGGAAAATCGCCTTCAAATTTGGCTATTTGTTTATTCCGCGGCATATTTTGCGCTGAACTATTATATCTGTATGAACCCTTCAAAGCTCGTCGATCTGCTAGGAAAATACCTTACGCCGATACTTTTAGCGCTTATTTTGCTACTTTTCGGCGCGGGATTTTTGTTTCCTGTCGGAAGCTTCGTCGCCCCTAGCGGCGAGTACGTTGATCACGCCGCAGCAAAGGGCTTCGTAGAGGGCTATCAGACGATGGACGCGCTTGCGTCGCTGGCATTCGGCATCATCGTAATTAATGCCATCAAAGCAACCGGCGTGAGCGATGAGAAGCACCTCATCACCTCTACGATAAAAGCGGGAATGATGTCGGGCGTCATACTGATGACGATATATTTTATGCTGGGCTATCTGGGCGCGACTTCTGCGGAGCTTTTCAAGGATGCGCCGAATATCAACGGAGCGGAGCTTCTGTCGCGAGTAAGCGATCATTACTTCGGAAGAGTGGGCGTAGTGATCCTAGGCAGCGCATTTTTCCTAGCCTGCATCACCACAACTCTAGGCCTTATAAGCTCGGCTAGCGAATATTTTGAAGAGCTTACGAAAGGTAAGATCAAATACAAAACCTGGGCGATCGCTTGGTGCGTGATCGGCTTTGGAGTCGCAAATTTCGGCCTTACGACCATCATCAAAGGCTCTATCCCGGTCCTCGTCGCCATCTATCCGATCTCGATCATGCTGATAATTCTCTCGCTCATAAATCCGTGGATCGATTCAAGCAAGCTGATTTACCGCGCCTGCGTCTATGTCTGCGTAGTCGAGGGCGTCATAAACGGACTTGATATTTTGGGGATTTCGGTGCCGCTTGTGACGTCGTTTGTGAAGATGATGCCGTTTTATGACTCGATGCTTGGCTGGATCGTGCCTAGCACCTTGACCTTCGCCGTGACCTACGTGCTGCATCTGATCTTTGAAAAAAGAGACGATAGCTTTTAAATTTAAGAGCTATTTTAAAATTTAGCCGGGCTCTACGGGGCTCGGCATACTTCTAAATTTTAGTTCGTCGCCGAATTTAATCTCACATATTTTTTACTGGAATTTTGACATATAAAATAAGTCGCCTTCAAAATTTAACCTAAATTTACGCTAGAATTATCAAAATAAAATTTCAAAAGTAAGGATGGCAAGATGGGTAAGCGGGACGAAGCGCTAAGCTTGGCGCGAGATTTTGAGCTCGACGGCTTTAGGGTGTCCGGTTTATACGAGAGGTTTTGGCGGCTGTAAGGCGACGAGACGGCGTATTTTACG
>NZ_CALEDC010000138.1 GCF_937949835.1 uncultured Campylobacter sp. | reverse complement strand
CTAAATTAAAGGCTCAAATTTACGCGCCGCAGATAAATTTTTATATCGCAAATACCAAAGACGAGCCGCTATTAATCGCGCAAAACGTAGATATTTTATACGAAGCCGCCGCCGCAGCCTTCGACGGCGCGCTAGATAGCGACTATCAAAAGCCCGTCGGCAAAAACGTGATTCTTGCCTGTGATGAGCCGCGAGAGGAGCTTGTGAGGCTACTTAAGCAGCATGGATTTAAGGTGATCGCGTTAAGCAGGGCCGAGATTAAGTTCGTCTATGGCGAGATTGGCGATCTTGCGGTTACGATTTTAAGCGAGCGAGATGAGGTTGAGACCGAGGCAGATTTTTTCTTGATTAGCGGCGCAGCGCCCTATCAACTGCGACAAAGCGGCTGCTACGAGATATCGGGGCTAAAAGACGATGAAATTTTAGAAATTTTAAATTCCAAAAGTCCGGTTTATCATTATAAGAATTCCACGATCTTCGATCCTGCGATCTGCCAGTATCAAGGCAGGCGAAATGAGCTGCGCGCGCCGTGCGTAGAGGTTTGCCCTACAGTGGCGATTTTGAAAAATGACGAAAAGCGCGAGCTCGTGTTTTCGCACATCGACTGTATCGGCTGCGGCGAGTGCGTGAGCGTCTGCCCTAGCGGCGCGCTTAAATTTGCGCCGCTTCCGCAGAACGTCTTTTATGAAATTTCAAAGCTTTATAAGGGCAAAATTCCGCTTCTTATCGCGGAGAACGAAATCGCGTCCGCACCCGCAGCGCAGCTTCCGTGTGGCGTGCTGCCGTTTGGAATTTTTGGAAGCAGGCAAATAGATGAGGTGAATTTGCTAAGCGCTATGCAAGAAAGCGGCTCGAGCGTGATCGTTTACGGCGCAGACGTGGGCAAGGGCACGCTAGAGGCGGCGGAGCTCATCAATGGAATTTCGAGCGCGATCTATGGCAAGGACGCGGTATTTTTAGCGCGAAATTTAACCGAGCTGCAAGAAGCGCTAAAGTGGGCGCAAAGCTCTCAGCCCTGGGCGTTTAGCTTAAACGAGCAGGGTCTTAGCAAGAAAGAAATTTTTTCCAAACGCGTAAGCGCGATGGTTGGCGAGGGCAGCTTCGGCGCCGTAAAAAGCGGAGAGTTGCTAAAATTTGGCAAAGTAAGCATAAACGAAGCAAGCTGCACGCTCTGCCTTAGCTGCGTGGGCGCCTGTAATACCGGCGCGCTGTATGCCGACAACAGCGACAATTCGATTAAGCTCAACGCTTCGCTTTGCACGACGTGCAACTACTGCGTGTTAAGCTGCGCCGAAAAGGATACGATCGAGCTTCAGCCTTGCGGCGTGGAGCTTGAGTCGGGATTTTTTAATTACAAAATGCTAGCTAAAGACGAACTTTTTAAGTGCATCGAGTGCGGTAAGGAATTTGCGACGAGCAAAGCCGTGATGAAGATCGCGGATATGATGGGCGCGCATTTTGCAAACGAGCCTGAAAAGATGAAGACGCTTTTTTGCTGCGGCGATTGCAAAGCGAAAATAATGATAAAAAAGCAGATAGAAGATGCTAGAAAAGGGGCAATGTAATGGATGCGAATCTACTTCAAGCAAGAAGCTACTACTACGAATTTTTTGCAATTCCGTTTTTTTTCTATGAAACGGATACGAAATTTAAGCGCTGGAAGGAGCAGCTGGAGTTTTTACGCAGCTCGCCCATTGTGCCTAGCGATGAGGCGGAATTTCAAAATTTGGCGAAATTCGATTTTGCAGCGTTTAAAAGCGAGCAAAATTCCGTGCTTTTTGATTTTTCATACGCCAACGTGCCGATGAGTGCGAGCTTTTACGACGAAGGACGCGACGATGGGCGTATGCGTGTCGCGGTAATCGACGTGCTAAAAAAGAGTAAATTTCGCCGTAATATGGAGCTTTGCAAAGAGTGCGAGGATTATGTGGGATTTATTTTTTACCTGCATTCGACTCTGCTGCGCGACGCGGCTGCAAAACACAGCGCGGTTTTAAACGGACAAAATTCCGTGACAAACGAGCAAAATTCCACAAATAACGCGAGCTTGACGGTGCAAGACGGAAAAAATTTTGTAGATTCGCGGGACAGTAAAAATTTTACAGGCCCGCAGAATGGTAAAAATGCTGCGAACTCGCAATGCGCTAAAAATTTCATCGGCGCGCAAGACGGCGAAGCGCTGGCGTTAGAGCTTTTTACGAATGTCACCAACAGCTTTGTGGATGAGTTTAGCGAGCTTTTGTGCGGGCATGTGCGGGCGGATTTTTTCAAATCATTAGGCGCACTAATGAGAAGCTTTTTTGCGCTTGAACGCTCGCTTTTAGCGCTTGCCGCTCCGCAAAAGAAAGATCGCAGCGTCGTTAAAGAAGCGATCAAAAAAGGCGGCTATCAAAATAAATTTACCAATCCGGAAGATATTTTTGATCTGGATTGATAAATAAAATTTTTAACGGAAATCTTAACGCAAAAGCAGAATTTCGGTTAAATTTTAAACTCGCAAGCTCGAGTTTTGCGAGTAGTTTTTTAGTTAGAACTTTATATTTTGAATTTTAAATAAAATTTAAAAAGTAACTTAAAATTTAATTTCCATCTCACTGCCTTTTCGTTATAATTCATTAGACTTAAATCCTGTAACAGGCGTTACTACAATAAAAGATTTAAAGCGATTTCTTCACAAAGGAAAACCATGGAGAACAAACGCAGGGATTTTCTTAAAAAATCTCTAAAAATCGGCGCAGTAGGCGCTGTGGGCATTGCTGCATCTCAGGCTCTAGCAAAAAGCGAGCAGGATTACGGCGATACCGTTCGTGGCAAATCACCGAAAAAAGAGGTGCTTTACTGGGAGAGTGAAGCGTGGAAAAAATACTATAAAGTAGCTTACTAGGAGAATTTTCATGAGTGAGAATGCGATCGGAAGGAGATCGTTTTTGAAACTCGCCGCTTTAGGAGCGAGTAGCGTAGCCGCGTTTGGCGAAAATAATACGCTAAGAGCCGCTACTGAGCAAGAGATCAAAAACCCATTTCCAGGTTCCGTTATGAAGCGAACGATATGTTCGATCTGTTCCGTAGGCTGCGGTATCGAGGCTCAAGTGGATGAGAGCACCAATACCTGGATTCGCCAAGATATGGCAGTAGATCACCCGATCTCGCAGGGCAGTCACTGCTGTAAGGGAATCGATCAGATCGATCTAACCAAATCTAAAATGCGTCTTAAATATCCGCTCAAAAAGGTTGACGGCAAGTGGGAGCGCATCAGTTGGGAACAAGCCGTTAACGAAATCGGCGATAAAATGCTTCAAGTCCGCAAAGAGGACGGTCCAGATAGTGTGGTATTTCTGGGTTCGGCTAAATTTTGCAACGAGCAGGCATATTATTTTAGGAAATTCGCAGCCTTTTGGGGTACGAACAGCAACGACCACGTAGCCAGAATTTGACATAGCGCAACAGTCGCCGGTGTGGCGAATACTTGGGGTTATGGAGCTATGACAAATCACGTAGGTGATATGGCGAAAAATTCTAAAATGATCCTTTTCATAGGTGCGAATTCCGCGGTTGCAAATCCAGTGGGAGCTATGAAGCATGCTCTTCAGGCTCGCGATAGAAACGGCGCAAAAATCGTCGTCGTCGATCCAAATTTTACTAGAACTGCGGCTAAGGCCGATATGTATATTAGAATTCGTCCAGGAACCGATATAGCGTTTGTGTACGGAATGCTGCATCTAATCTTTAAAAACGGCTGGGAAGATAAGGAGCTAATAAAAACCAGAACCTACGCTGTAGATGAGATCAAGGCGGAAGCTGAGAAGTGGGATCCTAAAGAGGTAGCCAATGTCACCGGCTGCAAGGAAGAGGAACTGATAGAATTTACGAGGATGTTCGCTACCACAAAGCCCGCTACTTTATGCTGGGCGCTAGGTATCACGCAGCACTCGATCGGTAGCTCGAATACTAGAATTTTGGCTCTTTTGCAGCTCATACTAGGCAATATGGGCAAGCCAGGCGGCGGCTGCAACATCCTTAGAGGCCATGATAATGTTCAGGGCGCTACCGATATGTGCAATCTCTCCGATAGCTTACCTGCGTATTACGGGCTAGCCGATAACGCTTGGAAGCACTTCTGCAAGGGCTGGGGCGTAGATTACGAGCAGTTTATTAAAAGATTTGCCGTCTCTACTAAGCAGCCGCACGAAAAGCAGGGCGAAAAAGTGCCTGGTACGAATTTTACCGAGTATTTTCACTACGATCCGAGCATCGAGCAAGATGTGATAAACTGGCGCAACGAAAAGGGCTTTTCGCTATCTAAATGGTGGCAGGGCGTTTTGAAAAACGAGCCCGTTTTAAGTAGTGGTAACGTCCGCGTCCTTTGGGTACAAGGCACAGGAATTACTTCTATGGCTCACGTTCGCGAGACTCAAGAAGCATTAGGCAAGATCGATATGCTGGTAGTCGCCGAGCCATTTTTAAACGAAGTAGCGATTCTAAACGATAGACCGGATGGAATTTATGTTTTGCCGGTAGCTACGCAGTTTGAGAGCGAAGGTCATCTAAGCGCTACAAATCGCAGCGGTCAGTGGAGAACTCAGATCGTTAAGCCTCTATTTGAGAGCAAAGAAGATCAAGAGGTAATGTTTTTATTCGCGAAAAAATTCGGCTTTTACGACGAATATGTTCGCGGCATGAAGATGGGCATCGTTGATGGCGAGCTTAAGCAGGTTAAAGACGATTTTGTTTGGCCTGACGACGCTACCGATGAGATCGCACGCAATACTCAAAGTATTGGTAATAACGGACGCACCGCAGCTAGATTTCGCAGACAGCAGAAAAACTGGCATCTATTTGATCCCGATACCCTGCGCGGCATAGGCGGCGAGGTCGAGGGCGAATACTACGGACTTCCATGGCCTTGCTGGGATACGCAACACCCGGGCACGCCGATTCTTTACGACGTAACTAAGCCTTATGCAGATGGGGGCATGGGCTTTAGAAACCGCTTCGGCTTAGAACACGACGGCGTTTCGCAGCTAGCCGACGAGAGCATTACCCTTCCGGGATCAAAAATTCAAGGCGGACACGCAGAAATTACTAAGGCAAATATCGAGCAGGTTTTGGGCATTACGCTAAGCGAAGATGAGAAAGCCAAGATGGGGCCTACGTGGAGCACAGATTATAGCGGCATTATCGCTAAAAAATGTCGCGAGTTTGGAATTTGTCCTTGCGGAAATGCAAGAGCAAGAGCGAAGGTTTGGCAGTTTGCGGATCAAATTCCAAAGCATCGCGAACCGATCCACTCGCCTAGATGGGATTTAGTGGAGAAATATCCGACCTTTGCGGATCAAAAACGAAATTTCCGCGTCTTTACGAGATTTATCTCCGAGCAGAAAAAGCAGGATTGGAGCAAGGACTTCCCTACGATCGTAAGCTCGCTAAGGCTTGTAAATTTAAGCGGTGCGGGCATGATCGAGCGCACGAGCAAGTATCTTTCGGCGATTACTCCAGAGATGTTTGCGCACGTAAATCCTAAGCTTGCCGCTGATAAAGGTATCAAAGATGGTGAGATGATGTGGATTCATTCGCCGCAAGGCACGAAGATCAAAGTCAAGTGCATCTATTCGCACGCCGTAACGCCCGATCGTATTGTTATGCCGTATAACTTCGCGGGAATTTTCCAGGGTGAGGATCTAAGCGAGCGCTACCCTGAGGGCACTAAGCCATATATCAGAGGCGAGAGCTCAAATACGATTACGAACTACGGCTTTGACATAAATACGCAAATTTCGGAATTTAACGCCGGTCTTTGCAGACTAGAAAGAGCATAAGGAGATAAAATGCCGGCAAGATTAAAATTTTACGTCGATGTCGAGCGTTGCATCGCTTGCTATGGTTGCCAGGTAGCCTGCAGCTCGGCGCACGAGGTTCCCGTGCAGATCAATAGGCGCAAGGTTATCACTTTAAACGAGGGCATAGAGGGGCAGGAGGTTTCAAGCTCTATCGCTTGTCAGCACTGCACCGATGCGCCTTGCGCGCAGGTTTGCCCGGTTCAATGCTTCTATATCAGAACCGACGGCGTCGTTTTACACGACAAAGATAAATGTATCGGCTGCGGATATTGCCTCTACGCGTGTCCGTTCGGTGCTCCGCAATTCCCTAGAGACGGAGCTTTCGGTATCAAAGGCGCGATGGACAAGTGTACTATGTGCGCGGGTGGACCGGAGCCTACGTTTTCGCACGAAGAGCTACATAAATACGGCCAAAACCGTATCGCAGAGGGCAAGGTTCCGATTTGTGCGGCGATCTGTTGCACGAACGCTCTAATCGTGGGCGACGCGAGCAGAGTTTCGGATGTTTATCGCAAGCGCGTACTTACGCGCGGCGTGAGCCTATAAGATTGTGGAATTTTAAACGCCTACGATTTAAAATTCCGCCTCTTTTACAGAAATTTCAACCGAGCGACGGCTTTAAATTTAGCGGTCGCTCGGCGCAAAATTTTATTTGAAAATCTCTACTCCCACGTATCGATAGTTAGATTATTTCAAAAAATCGCCTCTTGCTGACATTAAAATTTTAAATTTATGCTACAATCACTCAAATTTAGGATTTGAAATCTTAAACGAAAGGATCTGTCTTGAAAAATAAAATTTCACTTTTTTTGGTCATTTCGGCGTTTTTGATTTTTACGGGCTGCTCTAAAAATGTGCCCGTAAATAGCGGTATCGTGCGCACTTCCGAGCCGCTTCACATTATGGAATTTCCGCAGGATAAGCTCATAAGCGTAAATTTTACCAATACCTCTACGACGGATTCAAATTTAACCCAAGTAGTGATCCAGCATCTGCGTGCGGATGGATTTAAGGTCGTAAATAAAAGCGCGGCGAACGTCCAAATCGGCGGCAATCTCAACTACTTTCGCAAGGCGGATTTTTCGCGCAGATCGTGGGATAATCCGAGATTTAGCTTCGGTATGGGATTTGGCAGATATTATAGATATACGGGCGTAGGCGTGGGCTGGGGGATGCCGTTCGGTTATGATCCTTGGGACGACGACGATTATTACAGAGACTACTTCTACGACTCGCAGATTAGCCTCTACATAAGCGTTAAAAACAAGGGTGCGTGGAAGGACTACGTAACGAACCTCAACTACCAAAGCATCAAAAATCCGGGTTCCAAAGACGCGGTAATGGATGCGCTAAATTTTAAAATTTACGAATATATAAGACAACTGATTAAGCAGGGAAGATGATAGTAAAAGAGAATAAAAAGCCCGTAGCGATGACGCTGGCGGGATCGGCGATTTTGGCGCTCGCTAGCGGATATTGCTACCACGCGGGCTTTGGCGGTGCGGCGCTTTTCGCTTCCGTAGTGGCGGCATTTTGCGCGTTTTTTTGCGCGCTCAGACTCGGCGCGAAAAATTATTTGCAGATCGGCGAGGATGCTTTTACGATCGTGCGAGGCGCAAATTCCGAGAGCTTCGAATATAAAGATATCGCAAATTTAGGCACAAAAACCTTCGTCGCGGGCAGAAACAAAACGGAGCTTTTAAATTTTGTATTCAAAAAAACGCCGCAGGCGCAGGATCGCTTTAATTTTTTACGATTTTACAGCGACACGGAGGCCACGCTACCGGGCTCGTTTGAAATTTCGATCTACGAGCTGAGTAGAATTTTACGCGAAAAAGCGGGTCTTTCGCAAAGCTCTGAAGAAGAGCAAGCCGCTCCAAAAGTTCGCAAGTGCGCTAAGGGCTCTAAAAAAAGCGCGAGTAGTGCCAAAAAATTTAAAACTAAAAACTTTCGCGATGAGAATTCCGCTTCAAAAAATTTCGATGCGCAAAGTTCCTGCGGAGAGAAAAATTTCGGTAAAAATTCAGGCGCGGAAAATTCCCGCTCTACGCAGGATTCCGCCATGCAAAATTCTAGCGCCGCCGATTTAAGCAACGCGCAGAATTTAAAGGGCGC
>NZ_CALEDC010000137.1 GCF_937949835.1 uncultured Campylobacter sp. | reverse complement strand
GTGAGATCAAAGGCCCCGATTTTCCGACCGGCGGCATAATCTACGGCAAAAAAGGGATTATTGAAGCGTATAAAACGGGCAGAGGGCGCGTTAAAATTCGCGCTAAAACCCATATCGAAAAAAAAGCTAGTAAAGACGTCATCGTAATCGACGAGCTGCCGTATCAGACCAATAAAGCGCGCCTGATCGAACAGATCGCGGATCTCGTAAAGGAAAAGCAGATTGAAGGCATCTCTGAGGTGCGCGACGAGAGCGATCGCGACGGAATTCGCGTAGTAATCGAGCTTAAGCGCGACGCGATGAGCGAGATCGTGCTGAATAATCTATTTAAGCAAACCACGATGGAGGCGACCTTCGGCGTGATAATGCTCGCAATCGACGGCAAAGAGCCGAAGATTTTCACGCTGATAGAGCTTTTGAAGCTGTTTTTGAACCACAGAAAAACCGTCATCATCCGCCGCACGATTTTTGAGCTTCAAAAAGCGCGCGCTAGAGCGCACATCTTGGAGGGCTTAAAGATCGCGCTAGATAATATCGACGAAGTGATCGATGTGATTAGAAACTCCGCCGATACCAACGTCGCGCGTGAAAATTTAATGAGCAGATTCGGCCTTAGCGAGGCGCAATCGGGCGCGATTTTGGATATGAGGCTAAGCCGCTTAACGGGACTTGAGCGCGAAAAGATCGAGGAGGAGCTAAAAGAAATTTTAGCCGAGATAAAGCGGCTTGACGCGATCCTAAAGAGCGAGGAGCTAATCGAAGGTATCATCAAAGATGAGCTTTTGGAGATCAAAGATAAATTTAAATGTCCGCGCATCACCGAAATCGTCGATGACTACGAGGATATCGACATCGAAGATCTTATCGCGAATGAAAATATGGTCGTTACGATCACTCACCGCGGCTACATCAAGCGCGTGCCTAGCAAGACTTACGAGAAGCAAAAGCGCGGCGGCAAAGGGCGCGTGGCGGTCACGACGTATGACGATGACTTCATCGAGAGCTTTTTTACGTCCAACACCCACGATACGCTTATGTTTATTACCGACCGCGGGCAGCTTTACTGGCTTAAAGTCTATAAAATTCCGGAGGGCTCGCGCACCGCAAAAGGCAAAGCGGTCGTAAATTTAATCCAGCTCGGCGCGGACGAAAAGATCATGGCGATCATCCCTACGACCGATTTTGATCCGAGCAAGTCGCTCGTATTTTTCACTCGCAACGGCATCGTAAAACGCACGAATTTAAGCGAGTTTAAAAATATCCGCTCACTCGGCATCCGCGCTATCAGCCTAGATGAGGACGATACTTTAGTAACCGCTCTCATCGCTCCAAATAGCGCCGAGGAGATGCAAAACTACAAAGGAGGCACTCTAAGCGGCGACGATCTGGACGGCGGCGAGGCTGAGGAAATTCTAGAGCAGACCGAGCAGGATATTTTGGAGGGAAGCGAGAATGAAATTTCAGATGAAATTTCGCAAGACGAGGGCGCACAAGAGGGCGAGCCGCAAAGCGCTAACGAAAATATGCTCTTCATCGCTACGAAAAAGGGAATGTGTCTTAAATTTAATCTAAATAAAATTCGCCAGATGGGGCGCATCGCTCGCGGCGTAAAGGGGATTAAATTTAAAGAAAAAGGCGACGAGGTCATCGGCGCCGCGTTCATTTTAAGCGATATGCAAGAAATTTTAAGCGTGAGCCAAAAGGGTATCGGCAAGCGCACGACCGCGAGCGAGTATCGTCTCACAAATCGCGGCGGCAAGGGCGTCATCTGCATGAAGCTCACCAACCGCACCGGCGAGCTCATCGGCGTCGTGATGGTCGATGAGGAGATGGATCTCATGGCGCTAACCACCAGCGGCAAGATGATCCGCGTCGATATGCAAAGCATCCGCAAAGCGGGCCGCAACACCAGCGGCGTCATCGTCGTAAATGTAGAGGGCGACGACGTCGTGAGTATCGCGACCTGCCCGAAAGCCGAGGAGGGCGACGAGGGCGATGAAGGCGAGCTTGCGCAGGATGAAAATTTACTAAATTCAAATTTAGATAGCAAAGATTCGCAGAGCGAGGGCCCTAGCGATGAAATTTTAAAAGGAGGAGAGGATGAGTAGTTACAATATCGCCATCGTAGGCGCTACCGGCGCCGTAGGCGAGGAGATTTTGCGCGTCTTAGACGAGATGAACTTCCCCGTGAAGGACATACTGCCGCTTGCAAGCGCAAAGAGCGCGGGCGAGAAGGTGGAATTTCGCGGCAAAGAATACGTCGTGAGGGAGCTCACGGACAGCACCTTCGACGAAAACGAGATCGACATCGCGTTTTTTAGCGCGGGCGGCTCCATTTCGGCGCATTACGTGCCATTTGCTGCGGCAAGCGGCGCGGTGGTGATCGATAACACGAGCCACTTTCGTATGCAAGAAAATGTCCCGCTCGTAGTGCCCGAGTGTAATCCTCAGGATATAAAGCTATGGGAAGAGACAGGCATCATCGCTAATCCAAACTGCTCAACTATCCAGATGGTTCAAATTCTTAAGCCGCTTGATGACGCGTTTGATATCGAGCGCGTGGACGTAAGCACCTACCAAGCCGCCAGCGGCGCGGGCAAAGAGGGCATGGAGGAGCTCGTGTTTCAGCTGCAGAAATTCTTTGAATTTAAGCTTGATGAGTGCAAACCTAAAGTTTTCGCGCACCAGCTAGCATTTAACGTCATCCCGCACATCGACGTATTTTTGGACAACGACTACACCAAAGAAGAGATGAAGATGGTGAACGAAACGCAGAAAATTTTGCATAAAAACTTCGCCGTTTCGGCTACCTGCGTGCGCGTGCCGGTACTTCGCAGCCACAGCGAGGCGATTACGATAAAATTTAAAAAGGATTTCGATATTAGCCGCGTGCGCGAAATTCTAAAAAACGCGCCTAGCATCGTGCTTGCAGACGATCCGAGCAAAAACGAATACCCGATGCCGCTGCTTTCGAGCGACACGAACGAAACCTACGTCGGCAGACTCCGCAGGGACAATTTCGACGATAAAATTCTGCATCTTTGGTGCAGCGCCGATCAGATCCGCGTCGGAGCGGCTACGAACGCCGTACGCATCGCGCTTCGCTGGATCGATATGCAGCAAGACAGGTAGGATAAATTTAGCAAGGCTGCCGTTTTGCGCGCGGATACGGTCACGCGCATGATTTCGGCGCCGTTGCCCACGCGAATAAAATTTGCAAATCAGCCTAGTTAAAATTTAAGACCGCGAGCTGAAATTTTGCGCCTTTAATCGGGCGCAAAATTTTAAAGACTCAAACGGGCGCGATCAAAAGAGATAAATTGATGCGGTTGCAAACGAGCGTAAATTTAAACGAACGCTTCGGCATGGAGCGGCTTTTAAATTTATACATTCGTTTGCGGAGCAGCTAATCCCGAATTAAAATTTAAGGAAGAAATGAAAGCTATATTTGAAAAATTTTTACTTTGCAGCAAATTTTTAACCCTCCTGCCAGTGCTTTTTTGCATCGCGGCAGGCGCGGCGATATTTGTGATGGCAAGCTACGAAATCGGCTCAGCGCTTTATAAAATCGTGGAATTTTTTCTAACGCCGCAGAGTGGGCGAGCGCTTTACGTCGATATTTTAAGCGAGATAATAACGGCGATCGATCTGTATCTGGTCGCTATAGTGCTGCTAATCTTCGTATTTGGAATTTATGAGCTGTTTATCGACGAGTTTGTGGATCTAAATTTACAAGTTTTAAAGATCGCCTCGCTGGATGAGCTAAAGCACAAACTCGGCAGCGTCATCATAATGGTGCTCGTAGTGGATTTTTTCAAGAGAATTTTGCACACCGATTTTACTACCCCTTTGGATATGCTTTTGCTCGCAGGGGCTATCTTTGCGGTTTGTTTGGCTTTGTATATTTTGAGTAAATTTAAAGGATAAAAATGGTTTTCATCGACGCATGCTTCGGCAAAGAAACCCCATACACGCCCATTTGGATGATGCGCCAGGCGGGGCGCTACCTGCCGCAATACATGGCGGTGCGCGAGAGGGCGGGCGATTTTTTGAGCCTGTGCCGCGACTATCGCGCCGCTAGCGAGGTAACGATCCAGCCCGTGGAGATTTTGGGCGTCGATGCGGCGATACTTTTTAGCGATATTTTGGTCGTTCCGATGCAGATGGGGATGGATCTGCGCTTCGAAGCGGGCGAGGGGCCGCGCTTTAGCGATCCGATCCGCTCCCGGGGCGATCTGGCGCGCCTTGATCCGCAAAAGGCCGCGGCGGAGCTCGGATACGTTTATGATACGATCTCGCTTACTCGCTCGCGCCTTGCCGCGGATAAAGCGCTTATCGGCTTTTGCGGCGCGCCGTGGACGATCGCTACCTATATGATCGAGGGCGGCGGCAGCAAAAATTACGCCGTTTGCAAAAGGATGCTCTACGAAAATCCGCAGCTTCTGCATGAAATTTTGCGCCTCGTTACGGAGGCGACGAAGCTTTATCTGGCGCGCCAGATCGGCTCGGGCGTCGATGCGGTGCAGATCTTCGACAGCTGGGCGGGCGCACTGGAGCCGAGCGCATATGAGGAGTTTGGCTGGCGATACATCCTAGAAATCACGGAATTTTTAAAGGCGAAATTCCCGCATATCCCGCTCATCGTCTTTGCCAAGGGCACGGGCGCACAGATGTCGCGGCTGAGCCGTATCGCGGAGCAGCGAGGCGAGGCGAGCTTTGACGTATGGGGCGTGGATTGGAGCACTCCTATGGGGCTTGCGCGCGAGCAGCTCGGGGGCAAATTTGCGCTTCAGGGCAACCTGGAGCCGATGCGGCTATACGACCGCGGTGCGATAGAATCGGGCGTGCGCGAGATTTTAGCAGCTATGAAGGGTGCCGCGCATATCTTTAATCTAGGCCATGGAATTTTGCCCGACGTGAGCGTGCAAAACGCCAAATATCTGGTGGATCTGGTGCACGAGCTAAGTGCACGCTAAAACCTTATTTTGTGAGAGCTCGCTTGCAGCGCGCCGTTGTGAAATTTCATAGAACGTAATTTAAAATTTTGCTCGCTTGTGTCGCTTGCTTTGCTTCCGCACGATCTTTTCCGCTGCCCATAAATTTTAAATTTTGCACCGCTTTCACGCTGCCAAAACAGCTGCGGAACGCAAAGCTTTAAATTTTAAATTCTGCGCCGTTTTGAGCGGCGGTATCGCTAAATTTTAAAATTTAGCCGAAATTTGAAATTTTACGTCGCTTTTACGCCGAGCGAGACTTAAAATTTTACGCGCTATGTATGCGGCGGCGTAAAATACCGCGAGCTTGCGATTTTAAATTTAGCCCGCGCTTTAAATTTATAGCTCTCACGCCCCAAATTTAAGGATAAATTCAAAACTCTAAGTTTAAAATTCCGTCCTAGCGGGGGCG
>NZ_CALEDC010000136.1 GCF_937949835.1 uncultured Campylobacter sp. | reverse complement strand
ATCTTTAAAATCGTACCTTTGCAATTAATGCGGCTCGGTTTTTCCGTCGCCGTGCGCGATACAAGGCGCCGCTTCTGCCGAAGTTCGTCTTGGATTTTCATTCATTTTCATTCGACAAAGAATAAATTTTTAAAAGCTAAATTTAAAAAGTGCGCGAAAGAAATATTTCTCTTTTTAAATTCCACTAAAATTTCATCCAAAATGCGGCAAGCTCGTATCCGCGGGGCTCGCCCAACCCGCTTAAGCTTTCAAACGCAAGCGTAACGCCGCTGTTTAAACTCAGTTCCAACCCCTCATCCGTTGCGCGCTCGCGATACTCGATCCGTTCGCGATCTAAAGCGCTTTTCGCCGCTGCAAGATCGATGGGAGCAGGACAGCCCGATAATATCCAAGGCTCTATTTCGATTTGTCCCGTCCTTCCGTCGCCGAAATCTAAAGGCTCGCTTCTGAAATGATCCGAAAAAATCATAAAAATTTCGTCCCGAAAAAAGTGAAACTCAAAGGCGCCGTATCTTAAAATTTCAGCCCCCGCGCTCTTAAAGCTCGCGTCCGCAGAGCCGAACATCGAGGCGATCTGCGCACAGCTCAAGCCGCTTCTTACGCCTGCAAACTCGCCCGAGCGAAAAAATTTAAGCATATCGATTTTTAGCATCTCTTCCCCTGTAAACACACATCGCGCCTCTTAAAGCCACTAGCAGCACTGAACGACACGGTAATAGTTACACGAGCCAGCCATCGCGCTCATCCATGCTTAGGCATTCGCTGACATGGCACTAACGAGCAACGGCAAGCCAGACGCATACATCACATAAAAGTGCGCCGCACAAAATTTTATCTCGCACCGAGCCAAAATACGGCGCATTTACAAAATTTAAAACGATTGCAAAATACCACGTTGTTTCGCAAGTTTTATTTCGCACAGACTTAAAAGCTGCGACAGCCGTATGAAATTTTATATAGTGACTGCATAAATCGCGCGCCGCAAGACTTGAAATTTCACGCCGCAACGCCGCAAATTTCACACCTCCCGCACATCACGTAGTGTCAATCAGCCGAGCAAAGCTCGAATCTCGCGATTTACGAAAACCTCGCGCGTCGCAAGCCACACTCAAACAAGTACTGCTTGGCATTATTTAAAATTTCACAAGCGTCGTAATATCCGAACTTAGGAAGCGATTTTATAATCCGCTTTAGCTCATCTGGCGCTGTACTACGAGCAGATAAACTCGTTTGAGTCCGTTAAAGCTAGCC
>NZ_CALEDC010000135.1 GCF_937949835.1 uncultured Campylobacter sp. | reverse complement strand
CGGCAAGGTGGGCATTTACGAGCCGATTCACGGCAGCGCACCCGACATCGCGGGGCAGGGGATCGCAAACCCGATCGCTACGATCTTAAGCGCTGCGATGATGCTAAAATACGCATTCGGCGAAAATGAGGCCGCAGCCGCGATCGAAAGCGCCGTGCGCGCTGTGCTTCGCGACGGATACCGCACCAAGGACATCGCGCAGTACGACGCCAAAGAAATTTGCTCGACTGCAGAGATCGGCTCGATCATCGCAGATTACGCAAGCAAGGCTTAGGAGCTAGCTTTGAACGGCGCACTAGCATACGCTATGGAGCTTGAGAAAAAAGGCGATATCTACGGTGCAATGCGGATTTGTCGCGGTATTTTACGCGATAATCCGCAAGATGGCGATGCGGCGGTGCTTTTTGCGCGGCTAAATTTAAATCATCGAGTAAGTTCTGGCGTCAATATGGCGATGCTGGAGCGCTTTTTTAGCGTCGATGCACGTAAACAAGCAGAATTTAAGAGGTGGCTAATTGATGTATGAAAATGAACTAGAAGATATCATCGAAGCAGTCAATGAGATGAAAGCACAAAAGCGCGTGCAAGATTTGGCGGTGCAGCAAGAGGGGGCTATGAATGCAAACGGCGCTGAAGCAGAAGCACAGGCTTCGCAGGATGCTTTAAGCCCCGCTTCTTTTGCGCCAGATCCCATTGCACCTGATGCCTTAAATTCTACATCTGCGCTGGATATCGCTTCACCAAAGGCGCAAAATTTCACTTCCTTAGATACTAAAAATTCCACTTCGCGCTTTATTTCATCGGACGCTTTAAATTCCACCCTAGATCGTTCAAATTCCCTACAGAGTAAGAGCTCTGCGCCTAGCAGCGCAGAATTTGCAGCGGACGCTACTTTAAAAAAATCTGCCGCAAAAGATGAAAATTTTACTTTTTCCAGCGAGGAGAATTTTAAAAACTCTGATCTTACAAGCAGTGAAAATTCCGTGGCCTCCGTCTCTTTAAATGGAGAAAATTTTATAAATTCCACTTCCACAAGTGGCAAAAATTCCACAAATTCAACCTTTGCAAACGATGAAATTTTAAAAAGCTCCGCTGCGAAATTTGACGAAAGCTTTCGTGATTTATCGGGCATCGCAGGCGAAATTTACGATAGTTTAGGCAGCGATATGAATGGGTTTATTTCGCCGCAAAGCAGGGACGCAAGCATAGCGCAAAGCTCTGCCGAAAGTAAAGATTTTGAATTAGCGCTAAATTCTACGGATGACGACTCCCAAAGTGAGCAAGATTTGACGCCTCGTATTTTAGGCGCGCATTTTAAGGAGCTAAGCAATGACGATTTTGGGCCTGGCTCTGATTTCAAAGAAAACGAAGTTGACGATTATTTCAGTACGGCGCATTCTAAAAAGCAGGATTTAGCGTCGCTTCAAGCTCAAAATTTCGCCGCACTAGAGATCCGAAATGCTGCCGTGCAGCAGCAAAATTTCGTTTCGCAGCCGCAGAATTTTACGACGCCTGAGGTGCGAGACGATGAGCTCGCCACGCCGCAGCTTCGCAATTCCGCCAAGCAGGATATGCAAGCGGGAGGTTTTGCCTCTTCTGGTGCTAAAAATTCCGCCATGCGCCAGCCTGAAGCAGTGCGACATCTCGAGGCTGCGAGACAACCTCAAGCGGGCTACAAATCAAAATATCTCGCAAATACAGATTTTAAAATTTCAAGCGAAGCGGAGTTTTTGAGCGCGATAAAAGAGCGAATTTTAGTGCTTTTTGAGGGGCTGAACGCTTTTGAGAAGGGCGATTTGAACGCGCGTGTGGAGCTAAATTTAAAATTTATGGAATTTTTGCTTGCAAGTATCGAAAACCGACTTGAAAATCTATCAAAATGACGATTTCATCGCGCTTTTAGATTATCTTAAAAAATTTAGCTCACGCATATATCTGGTAGGCGGCTGCGTGCGCGATCATTTTTTGGGGCGGGCGAGCGCTGATGTGGATGTGGAGCTTTACGATGTGGGACCGCGCCGCTTCGAGCGAATTATGCAGGACTTCGGCGCACAGGGCGTCGGCAAAAGCTACTTCGTTTATAAATACAAAAGCTTTGACATCTCGCTTCCGCGCACCGAGAGTAAGACGGGCATCGGGCACAAGGGCTTTAGCGTTGCTTTGGCTACGGACGAACGTGAAGCTAGTAGGCGGCGCGATTTTACGATCAATGCGATGATGATAGACGCTATAAGTGGCAAAGTGCTCGATTTTTACGGCGGGCTTGCGGATTTGCATGCGAGGATTTTGCGAGTGGTTGATCCGCACACTTTTGTAGAGGATAGCTTGCGCGTGTATCGCGCGGTGCAGTTTGCCGCAAGATTTGAGCTTCGCGCCGAGCCGCGCACTTTAGAGCTTATGCGTAGTATCGACGCTAGCGATCTTAGTCGCGAGCGCGTTAAAGCGGAGCTGATTAAATTTTTTCGTGCACCTGCGCACCGATATGGGATGATGCTAATGCAAGAGCTGGGGCTTTATGAGCGAGTTTTTGGATTGCGGATTGATACGCGTACGCATGAGCGGCTGATAAAATTCATAGAGCATGGCGAATCTTTTGTGCGAAATGAAATGTTTTTTTTATACGCGTTTTTGAATTTTTTAGGATTAGATAAAAATAAAATTTTAAAGAATTTAGGGCTAAATTCGCTTTATAAAAGGCTACTTAGTGAGCCGTTTTTTAAGCGGGTAAGCGACGAGCGACTATGTAAAATCGCTCTAAAAATGCCGCTTAAGCAGTGGCTCGGGCTGTATTGTAAAGGTAGGGTGCAAGCATCAAAGCGGCTTGGGATTTGGGATAAGAAATTTAAAAGCTTGGTTTGCGCCGCGGATGTCGCTCGCAATCTGCGCGGCGCTGCGATCGGCAAGGAGATCAAGAGGCTGCAAGAAGCGGAGATTAGGGCGTTTGTAGCGGCTTTAAAAGCGTAAATTTAGAGAGATTTCTGTAAAATCGCCGTTTTATTTAGGAGCTAGTTTTATGAAAAAATTCTATCGTCGCGACGAAATTTACGCGTTTTGTAAGAATGCTGCGTCTTTGCAAAAATGCGCTTTTTGCTTTGATCGCAGGCGAAATCTCGTGATTTTTGCTGCGCGAAATTTTATCTTTTATGGCGAGCGAAATTTAAATTTTTGCGGCGTAAGATTTCATAGTGCAAAGCTTAGCTCGGTAGAATTTTATGACACAGAATTTTACCTATTAAAATTTCATCCGTCGTGCCGCCATACCGAAAAAGCCCACGAGGCGAAGTTTTATGGATCGAGAGAATTTTGCAGATCGCATCACTG
>NZ_CALEDC010000134.1 GCF_937949835.1 uncultured Campylobacter sp. | reverse complement strand
GATATCTGGCTAAAGGAGCAGAGCGAGTTTGAGCTCGGCAAGGTCTGCCTCGGCATGGTCTCGGGCGCGAAAGAGATCAACAAGATCATGTTCGAGCGGGAGAGCAGGGATTATATCTTTTACTTGCTAGAAAAAATTTTTAAATTTCAAGACGAACCAGATGCACACATCGCGCTAGATAGCGCGCTGCACGGCATAAAGAAAGAATTTTTTAAAAGCGAGCGCGACGATACGCTAAGCAATCTCGTCTCGCATTTCGTAGTCGCCCGCCTAAGCGCGCAAAAGCAGCGCTTCGAGATCAGCTACCTCGATCAAAAGGGCATTTTGACCTACAATATCGGCAACGTAAGCGTCATCGGCAACGACTTTTTGACGCAAAACCCCGATGTCGATTTTTTCATCGACGTAACGAGCAAGAAAACACTCAGCTTCCGCGCCGACGGCAAGATCGACGTAAGCGAAATGGCAAAGCTGCTCCTCGGCGGCGGCGGGCACGTAAACGCAAGCGGCGGGATGTTTGCAGGCTTTAAGGATGCGAGCTCGTACGAAGCCGTAAAGGCGCAAATCGTGGGTCTAATCGAGAAAAAAACTCAAATTTCAAAGGAAGAAGATGAAAACTAATGACGAAAAAATCGCCGAGCAGGACCTCATCTACGAGATTAATATCCTGCTTGACGCGATGCTGCTTTATGCGGGCGTGAAACGCGATCGGCTCGCTGATGCGGCGCAGCTGTATATCGAAAACATCGACACGGTGCTTGCGAACTCGGACGCTAGCGGTGCAGACGAGGTGATCGCCGTTGTCGAGTTTTTGCGTAGCAAACACGCGGAGCTATTCGAAAACAAGGACTAGCTCGCGAAATTTTAAGCGAAATTTTGCGAGCTAGAATTTTACGAAGCGCAAACTTGCGGAGTAGAATTTCATCGAGCGTAAAATTTATAAAGCGAGAAATCTGCGAGATAAAATTTTGCTAAATAGAATTTCAAAACGCAAAATACGGAATTTTGCGGGTTTAGATTTAAAATTTTAAAATTTAGCAAGCAGGCTTTGCGAATAAAATTTTAAGGCATGGCAGTTGCAGAATTTAATTTTAAAATTTTATGCCGTCAAACAAGAGCAAAATTTCAAGGCTTAGAATTTAAGCTAAGAAATTCCGCGCAATAGCAAATTTAAAATTTTAAGTGCATTTTGCGGCACGGAATTTTGCAAAAAATTTTAGACAACGCGGGGCAGCTCTGCGTAAAATTCTAATCTAGGCTTCGCGAGGAATTTGCATCAAAACTCCGCGCGGAATTTTGCGCTCAACTAAGGCGCAAAATTTAAATATAAAGGCTAAATCTTTGCTTGCCAGTGCGGCGCAAAGATTGCGCAGATTGCGGAATTTTAAATTTAAAAGCACGATTCTGCCGTCTAAGGTCAAAGAAATAGCATAGCACCTAAGCTTGCTGAAATGACAAAGCTCGCTTTGAAAGAAAAGGAGAATTTTATCTGCAAAAGCGCAGAGATGGCATTTTAAGATACTTTTATTGTTTCTAAGCGAAAAAGATCCGCGCTGGAGGCTTTTAAACAAGCGCGCTTGATAAAATATTATCGCTAGATATGGCGCAGGTGCAAGTAAATACGCCCAAATGCGGCGAATAAAACTAACGTGGCGCTTCTAACGTCGCAAAGCCAGGCATAGTAAAATAAAAAGCTTGGGCTGAGCGTTTAGAAACAAAATATCGCAAAATAAGACATTTGCAAAGCAAGGTGCCTATAAGATGAAGCGTCGTAAAATAGAATAGAAAGCAACGTGTCGATAAAATAGGCACCGTGAAGCAGAATTTCGTAGCAGTAACGCAGGACGCGATTAAATTTTAAGCAGACGTCGCACTAAATTTTGAAATTTTATGAATTTAAAACTTTATGAAAGGATAGAAATGAAAAAGATTTTTTTGTTTGCATGTCTCATGCTTTTGGGCTCGCAGCTTTTCGGCGACGATAAGGTTTATCGCCTAAGACTTGCTAGTACGTGGGAGGCGACTACGCCCGTTTTGGGCGCTGCTGCTGAGGATTTTAAAAACTATGCCGAAAGCCTTAGTGGCGGCAGGCTTCAGATCCGCATCGATACGCCGAGCAAGCACAAGGCAAGCTTTGGCGTATTCGACTTCGTCAAAAGCGGTCAATACGATCTAGGATATACTTCGCTTTATTATTATAAAGGCAAAGACGCCAAAACTATGCTCTGGACGGCGGTGCCTTTCGGTATGACTACTGATGAGCAGCACGCGTGGTATTACTATGGTGGTGGGCGAGAGCTTAATGATAAGATGTTCGCGCAATACGGCATGAAGACCTTTTTGATGGGATCTACCGGCATGCAAATGGGCGGCTGGTTTAAAAAAGAGATCAACTCGGTCGCGGATTTGCAAGGGCTTAAATTCCGCATACCGGGGCTAGGCGGAGAGG
>NZ_CALEDC010000133.1 GCF_937949835.1 uncultured Campylobacter sp. | reverse complement strand
AGAGCCAAAGGGGCTGCTAGACGAGCTGGACGCGCTAAGCGGCGAGCTTGAGCGGCTGATAGTTCGGATAAATTTAACCAACTGCACCGCAAAAGCAGACGGCAAGAGCCTAACCGAGCTAATCGCCAAGCGCGACGTACTCACGCTAAAAGCGGGTGCATTGCGGGCTTTCGCGCAAGCTTCCGCGCAAAAAGTGGATGTTTATTCGCGCAGCGAGATTAAAATTTTAAGCACGGTTGATGTCGCGGCGCTACAAAAGCAGGTGGACGAGATGGCCAAGCAGATCAGGCAGCTTGATACGACGCTGCAAGGCGCAAACTGGCAGACCGATCTGATCGAAAGCTAAGGGCGTAAAATTTAAAATTTCGGGTAAGTATCGCAAGAGGCGAGTACGAAACTCACCTGCGAAGCAGGTTTATGGCAGCGCTCGCGGAAACGGGCGCATCCCTTTTACGATTTATTTTCAGTAAATTTACAGGGGCAATGTAACTACGCAATGTAACTACCGCGTACTGATCTAGCGATACCGAGGGCGGGAACGGGGAAATTTAAAAACGAAATTTTGATTTTACGGTGCGATTTGCGGGCTTGCGGCGAAATCTAGCGGCGGATTTCGAGCGGGCTTGACGCTCAAATTTTGCGTTAAATTCATGCGTGCTTGCAAATTTTGCATTTTAGCCGCGAGCGTCAATTTTTACAAAAATCATAAAATTTAGCCAAATTTAAAGGATGAAATTTGAAATTTAAAACCCTTGCGCTGGCGGCCGCGTTTTTCTTTGCGACCGGCGTAAATGCGGAGCTTGTGACAGAAGCAAATTCCATAAATTTTATAAAAACAAACGGCGCGGAGCTAAATCTAGCGGACGCAAAAGACGCCAAATTTCAAAACGCGCATTTTAAGAGCTCAGATACCGCAGCGCGCAGCGCAAACCCAAACTCATCGCAAAAAGCAACCCTCATCGACGAAGCGAAAAATTTCTACCGCGTGGACGAGCGGCTATTTCGCAGTGCACAGCTTGACGGGAGCGACGCCGCGAAACTGCACGAGCTTGGCATAAAAAGCATCGTAAATCTGCGCCATTTTAGCAGAGGCGGCGACAGAAGGGCGTTTGGGGATCAATTTTGGCTCGCAAACAAGCCGCTTCAAAGCTGGGAGATAAAGCCCGCGCAGATCGCGGACGTCTTGCGCACCATTCGCGAGCGCCAAAAAGAGGGCGCCGTGCTCGTGCACTGCTATCACGGAGCCGATCGCACGGGGCTTGTGGTGGCGATGTACCGCGTGATCTATCAGGGCTGGAGCCTGGATGCCGCGCGCAGCGAGATGATAGACGGCGGATACGGCTTTCACTCCATGTGGCAGGATATCGCGGGCTTTTTGACGCCGCAAAACGAAGCGCTCGTAAGAGCCGAGCTTGGAATTTAGACGAAATTTTGCCCGTTAGTCAGACGGCGGCGAAATTTGTAAATTTAATAATGGCAAAATACCGTTTATAACGAAATTTTAGAATACGAGCTATGCATATTTTCTGGGGCGAGGCTCGGGATATACCAAAATGGGGGCGAAAAACGAGCTGCAAAGGCGCGCGGAGTTTGAGCAAAAATTTGAGGCCTGCAAGCAAAAGGCGCGGGAAATTTTAAATTTATAGGTATCGCTCGTCAAAATTTTACTCTTTGCGGCGAGCTAAATTTAAAACCGTAAATTTCTGCAAAAAAACAAAGAGACCTTAAAATAGTAAAATTTAGGTTGTAAAATTTTACGCATTTTTCTACTAAAAATTCTCATACCCTTTTTCAAATATGCGCTCATACCGCCGCGTGCGTATCGCAATCAAATCGGCTAAATTTTAAAAGCCTGATTTGCGCTTGCGGCGACGGGGCGCGCAAAACGCCGCAAATATCAGACAAAGTATCCGTAAATTTAGCCGAAACGCAGTAAAATTCGAGCGGCAAATTTAACAAAAGGAGCGATCGTGGAAAATTTATTACTAGCGCAGCTGCGCGAAGCGCTACCGCAGGGTATGCGCGTGCCAAGCGAGCTTGAGGCGCTTTATGCGTGGATCGAGGCAAACGGCTTTTATGACGACACGGGCGGGCGCAGACGCGGCTATCTCTATCCGCAGGATCGGCTGCAGCAGAGCTGGAGCGACGATGAGCGCGAGGGCGGCACGGACATCGTATTTTTCACGGATGAGCCGAAAAATCGCGACGAGGAGCTAAGGTATTGGTTTTACGGCGAGGATCGCGAGCTTGCCGCGGAGATCAAGCAGCGGCTTTGCGTATTCGCAGGCAGCGGCTCGGAGGGCTCGATGTGCGCGCTGTGGCTGGACGATGCGGGCGAGACTAGACCCCGCACATGGGCTCCGGCTCGGGCTCGAGCATGACCTGCGTTTTGGCTCATAGCGGGCTAGATTTTTTGCGACTGCTCGCGATCGGATACGATGAAATCTGCTGGGACGAGGATTTTAGTGCGCCGCCAAACAGCGAGGAGGACGATTTTTTCGTGCATCCAAACGTAAAATTTCAGCAGTGGCTCAAGGAGACGTTTAAAACGACGATCCCGCAAACCGCGCTTGAGCTCGTCACGCCCGCGCATCTGGACGACGAGAACCCGAGCGATGAGTTTTTGATCTGGGTAAATCGCGTCGCGGAGTAAAATTTAAAGCGGCCTTGCAAGATATGCTTGCAAATTTTGGCTGCTTGTTTGATCTGGGCTTGAGCGTTTTTTTGGGGATTTCAGGCTGCTTTCTAAGTAATGCGGCGCAGTTTTA
>NZ_CALEDC010000132.1 GCF_937949835.1 uncultured Campylobacter sp. | reverse complement strand
AATTTTAGACGATAAGCAAGAAATCACGGGCTTTGATAAAGATAAGCTGGACGAGTATATCCAAGGCTAGAGTTTGAAAAGCGCCTATATTTTCCCGATCGTCGGCACGGTTTTATTTCTGTTTTTTAATCTTTACGTCTACAGATCGATCAGCGCGCGCTTTACGCCATATAAAAATTTCGTGATCTTCCGCCCTGCCTTGAGCTTGCTTTGCGTAGCTTTAGCAATTTTAGATGCGATATTTTTTGTGGGTTTTGGGCTTAATGGAAGCTTTAAAAACGAGCTACTCTATAAGCTATGCGTATTTTGCATGGCGGCGTCTTTTTCGCTCTTTTTTATCTGCCTTGCTTACGACGTGCTAAGCGCCGCTGCGCATTTAGTTAAATTTAGCCAAAACAGGCGAAAATTTTTAAAAACCTTTATAGACGTAACATTCGTAATAATGGCGTTTAGCTATATTTTTAAAGGGCTTTATAATGCACTAAAAATTCCAAAAATCACCGAGCGCGAAATAAAAATCAAAAACTTAGCTCGCGAGCTAAACTTTGCCGTCATCTCAGACGTGCATCTGGGCGAGTTTTTGAAAAAGGAATTTTTGCAAGGCGTCGTAGCGCAGATAAACTCGCTAAATTACGATGCGCTGCTGATCGTGGGCGATATGTTTGATCTGCGCTCGGATGAGCTCGGGGATATTTTGCAGCCTCTTGAGGCGATAAAAAAACCTATATTTTTCGTCACGGGCAACCACGAGTATTACCGCGGCGACGCAAGCGGGCTTATCGCGGCGATGCAAAAAGCGGGCGTGCGCGTGCTGCAAAACGAAAGCGTGGAATTTGAAGGGCTAAATTTAATGGGCGTGCACGATCTTAGCGGCTTTCGCTTCGGATATATGCAGCCCGATCTCGGCGCTGCGCTAGCGCAAGCAGACCCCGATAAGCCTAAAATTTTACTCGCGCATCAGCCCAAATACGTCGTGGATTTCGTGCGCTACGAGGTCGATCTGTGTATCTGCGGACACACGCACGCGGGGCAAATTTTTCCGTGGACGCTTTTGGTACTGCTTAGCCAGAAGTATCTTTACGGGCTGTATAACGACGGGCTGAAGCAAATTTACGTAAGCAGCGGCGTAGGGTTTTGGGGCCCGCCGATAAGGGTCTTTGCGGATGCCGAGATCGCGCTGCTTAAGCTTAGAAAGGCATAGATGAGAAGTTTTATTTCGAGGATTTTTGGGGTTATCGCCGCGGTGAAATTCCCTAAATTTATACAAAATTTTATCAACCGTAAATATGTGGAATTTTTCAAAATCGATATGAGCGAATTTGATCCGCCGCAGAGCTACGCGAGCCTAAACGCGCTTTTTACCCGCCGCTTGCTGCGTCCGCGCGAGATAGCAGCAGATGAGCTGGCTTTTATAAGCCCTAGCGACGGCGTTATCTTTGAGAGCGGATGCTGCACCGATCTGCGGGCTTTTAGCGTGAAGGGCTGCGAATATAGCCTTAGCGAGCTGCTGGGGCGCACGTTTGCGGCAAGCGAAAGCGGCGGAGCGGTTAAAAATTTAGATGACGGGGCGGTTGCTACGAACGGGAGCGGCGAGGTTGGAACCGGATGCGCAAAAGATGCCGGCGCAGGGATGAAATTTCGCGCCGCGCAAGCAAAAATCATAAGCGGCGAAAGCAGCGCAACTTATGCCGCGAGCGACGTGCGAGCTGAAATTTGTAGCGATAAAAGCGGTGCGAGCCGCGAAACGAGCGCAGAGGACGCCCAATGCCGCAAAAATACAAGCGGCGTAAATTTAAGCTACGCAAACATCTATCTAAGCCCGCGCGATTATCATCATTATCATGCGCCGTGCGATCTAAGTGTGCTGCAGGCGCTTTACATACCCGCTGATCTTTACAGCGTGGCGAAGAAATTTTTACTTAAAATTCCAAACCTCTACGCTAAAAACGAGCGCGTGATTTTAAAGTGCAAAATGCCTAGCGACGGGATTTTGTGGATGGTTTTCGTGGGCGCCTTAAACGTTGGTAAGATGAGATTTGATTTCGATGCGCGAATACAGACGAATGCATGCGCAAGTAGATCTGAGGCGCTTTACGAATATGAAAATTTAAACTTTAAAAAGGGCGATCATTTGGGAAATTTCGAGCTTGGCTCAACGATCGTGCTCGTAGCGCAAAGCGAGTTTTTAAAATTTAGCGTTTCGTCTGAAACTGCCGTCAAATTTTCACAAAAAATCGGCGAACTAGGCAAATTTTAAATCCCGGCTGATACGTCCGTAAAATTCGGGCAAAAAATCGCAGAATTTAATGAAATTTCATAAAATTCCATTTAAAATGCAGGATTTTTTCTTTAACTAAAATTAATTTTATTTAAATTTGGCTATAATCATCTCACTTTAAATCAAAGGATTTAACATGAAAAATTTAAAAGCTTTTACGATGATAGAGCTTGTTTTCGTCATCGTCGTTTTAGGTATTTTGGCGGGCATCGCGGTGCCTAGATTAGCCGCTACGCGCGATGATGCCACGATCGCTAAGATGCGTGGGGATATCGCTGCTATTAGAAGCGGACTTTCGCTAGTTAGAAGCGAGAACATGATGAGAGGTGAGACTAAGTGGCCTGGTCTAGAAGCTAATCCGGATGTAGCCGGTACGCTTTTTGAAGGTGTTTTGCAGCAGCCCATCTATCCAATGAAAGCTGGTGGCAGAAACGGCTGGACTTTGGTTACGAACGGCAATGCCAATGCAACGTCTACATATAGGGCTAGCGTAGCAGGTAAGAGTACTACTTTTGATTACTATCCGACAAGAGATAGTATACCTACTTCCGGTGCAAATAAAGATAGAAATGTAGGCTCATTCGACTGCAATCACGCTGATGATCTTTGTCAATC
>NZ_CALEDC010000131.1 GCF_937949835.1 uncultured Campylobacter sp. | reverse complement strand
GGAACGCACTCCTACCGCACAGCTAAAAAGATACGGCGTGATACCGGTTAAAGCGGATGATCTGAATATTTACGTTGCTTTTTCTGATCCGTTTAATCTTGAGTCGCAAGATAAAGCGCAGGCTATGTTTAGCAAACAGCTGCTTAAAATCGTAGTAGCCGATCCAAATCAGGTAAATAAATATCTATCTAAGCTTGAGCTTTCAGAGAGCATTAAAGGGCTCGTAGCGGAGATCCGCAAAGAGCTTGCTAACACCGGCGGTAGCGGAAGTAGCGATGATACCTCGGCGATTTTGAAGCTCATTGAGATGATAATTAGCCAGTCTATTAAGATGCGCGGTAGCGATATTCACATCGAGCCTACCGAGAATAACTGCGTCGTGCGCACCAGAATCGACGGAATGCTCGCTGAAATTTTTATCTTTGATAAAGATATCTATCCGCCGCTAGTAAGCCGATTGAAGCTACTTTCGAATATGGATATCGCCGAGCGCCGCAAGCCGCAGGACGGCAGGTTTAGTATGAAAATTTCAGGTCGCGAATATGACTTTCGTATCTCGACGCTGCCTATTATCAACGGCGAATCTACCGTTATGCGTATCCTCGATAAATCCAAGGTTATCATCAGCCTGGAAAAGCTCGGTATGCACCCTGATAGCTTTAAGAAATTTAATAACGCTATGAAGGCTCCATATGGTATTATCTTGGTTACCGGACCTACGGGAAGCGGTAAGTCTACGACGCTATATGCAGCGCTAAATGATATTAAAAATATCGATACCAAGGTCATTACCGTAGAAGATCCAGTCGAGTATCAAGTAAATTTAATCCAGCAAGTCCAAGTTAACGAAAAAGCAGGTCTTACCTTTGCTTCAGCACTGCGCTCGATCTTAAGACAAGACCCCGACATCATAATGATCGGTGAGATCCGCGATCAAGAGACCCTTAGGATCGCGATCCAAGCCGCTCTTACGGGACACTTGGTTTTCTCGACCCTACACACCAACGACGCCGTTAGTGCGATCCCGCGAATAGTGGATATGGGTATAGAGGCCTACCTCATAAGCGGTGCGCTCATTGCAGTAGAGGCGCAACGTCTCGTGCGAAAGCTTTGCCCGCACTGCAAGCAGCCTACGAATCTGCCTAAATCGATGCTTGATCAGCTGAAAGAATTCTTACCTGAAAAATACACGTTTTTTAAGGCTGTGGGTTGTGATCAATGCGGTCAAACGGGCTACATGGGGCGTGAGATGATTAGTGAAATTTTACCTATTACCGATAAAATGCAGAGCTTGATCGCTAACGGCGGCTCAAAGGACGATATGAGAGCCTTAGCGAAGGAGGAGGGTTTTATAGATATGTTTGAAGACGGTGTTATACGTGCTGCGCGCGGAGTAACTAGTATAGAAGAAATTTATAGGGTGGCTAAACAATGAAAAAGCAATTAGAAGTTGAATACAACGCCAAGGGCGCAAGAAGAAAGATGTTTTTGCAAGCTAGCGATAAGGTGCAAGCAAACAACCTCATGAGGCAGCGCGTAGGCGGGACGATCGTAAAAAGAGGTGAAACCCAGGTCGTAGCCAATACGGGCGGCGATTTTAAGGCGCAGGTTTCGCGCATGCTAGGTGGTAGCGGAAGAGTTAGAACGCTGCCGTTAGTAGCGTCGATTCGCCAGCTTTCGGTTATGACAAATGCGGGAATTTCAATCCACGACTCGATCAAGGAGGTCGCAAGGGCGGCGGAGGATAAGACGCTAAAAGAGATTTTTAGTGCTATGAACGATGATCTTAACGCAGGTCTTAGCTTGACAGAGTCTACGGAGAAATTTAGAGGTCAGCTCGGTGATGTCGTCGTTGCGATGGTAAGTCTGGGCGAAGCAACCGGTAATATGGCAGAGTCTCTAGCCAAGCTTGCCGCTATGCTTCAAGAGCTTTGGGAAAACCAGCGTAAATTTAAAAAGGCGATGCGTTATCCGATGATCCTTATGATCGTTATGGCGATTGCGTTTTCGGTTTTGATGATGTATGTTGTGCCGAAATTCCGCGAGATTTTTGAGGATTTGGGCGCGGATCTGCCGCTGCCTACTAGAATTCTACTTGGTATCGAAAGCACTCTTAATAATTATGGAATTTTTGTTTTAGCGGGCATCATAGGCACTATCATAGCTCTTAGATGGGCATATCGTAATAATCCTGAGTTTAAAAAGGGCTTTGACAAGACGATTTTAAGGGTCTATCTATTCGGTAAGATCATATTTTTCTCGACGATGTCGCGATTTATGCTTATTTTTACAGAGCTCGTGCGAGCGGGTATTCCTATTGCAGATGCGCTGGATACATCTGTTTTAATGGTGGATAATCATACTTTAAAAGAGAAGCTCTCTACCGTTAAAATCGCCGTGCAGCAAGGCGTGAGCCTAACCGAGGCGTTTAACAATACAGGGCTTTATGAGAGTATGCTTATTCAGATGATCAGCGCGGGCGAGCAGGCCGGTAACCTCGATAAGATGCTTGGCAACGTCACGGATTATTATAAAGAGAAATTCGACGATATCATCGATAATATCTCAAGCTACGTCGAGCCGATCATGCTATTTTTTATGGCGGGCATGGTTCTTCTTTTGGCTCTTGGTATCTTTATGCCTATGTGGGATCTGGGCAAAGCCGTCAAAAACTAACCCCTTTAATTCCGCGCCTGCGAGGGCGCGGAATTTTATCAAAGCATTAAAATTTCATCCTTCAAATAAAATTTTAACCTTCGTTTGGCTAAAATACCGCTTTAAATTTAAGGATCAATCATAGTTAAAGAAATATATTTTATCGTCGTATCGGCTATCATAATATTTTTTGGGCTTGCTACCATTGCGCCCGATTCCGCGCTTGTAGGCAGCGCCGGCAATGCCATCCGCTCGTTTAATACCCAGCTATTCGGCTATTTTGCATACATCTATCCGCTATTTTTGCTCGCCTTAGCATACGTAGCCTATAAGCATTTTCGCGGTTTTGACTTTAGATTTTTTGAGTTTAGCATCGGCGCGATTTTGCTGTTTTTTACCATTTTGATGGTGCAGTCGAGTCTCTTTGGCGCTAGCGGTGGAGCAGTTGGCAGCTTCGCGGTGGACGGACTTAGGCGAATGATCGGAAGCGTCGGCGTGTGGATTTTTAATATTACGATTTTTGTGCTTTCGCTAGTACTTATATTCGAAGATCGTTTTACCGACATCATCAAAAACTGCTTTATTGGCTCAAGAGACGAAAGCTCACAGGATGGAATTGGAGATGATTTCGCTAGCGATACGGATGCAGCGCAAAGGGGCGGGCTTGCAAGGTATTCGTCTGCGCAAGGCTTGAGAGGTGCGGAAAATTTTAACGCTTTGAATGACGCTTTGAGCGCAGAGGAAAATTCGGCGAAACAGGGTAATTTTGTGGAGCAGGGCGCAAGCGGGCGCGGTTTTGAAGGCGGGCAAAATTTTCAAAATTTAAACGATGCTCGCAAGCCCGAGCCTGAGCAGAATTTCGGTGACGCACAGGGTCCGCAGGCTTCCGCTGAACGCGAGCTTAAAATGCCGCAAAAGGGAAAGCCGAGCAGGCTAAAAAGGGTCGAGCGCTTAAGCGAGGTCGCCGAAAATAAAAGGCTTTTGGATCAGCTCGATAAGGGCAGGGTGGCCAAGCCCAAGGATTTTAAGCTTCCGCCGCTTGATTTTTTAAATCTGCCGCCGAAAAAGAAAAGCAATATCGACGAGAGCGAGATCGATCGTAAAATTTACGACCTGCTCGATAAGCTGCGTAAATTTAAGATCGACGGCGACGTGGTGCGAACCTACTCGGGCCCGGTCGTTACGACCTTTGAGTTTCGCCCCGCTGCGCACATCAAGGTAAGTAAAATTCTCACGCTGCAAGACGATCTAGCGATGGCTCTTCGGGCGCA
>NZ_CALEDC010000130.1 GCF_937949835.1 uncultured Campylobacter sp. | reverse complement strand
TTGGTTTGTTTTTAAATTTAGAAAATTTTTAATTTTAAAATTTCAAATAAGACCTGCTAAAGCAGCTCTATAAAGGCTTCCAGCCGCGTGCGTATCTGCCCGACGTCTTGCTTGGAGTAGTCTGTTTCTAGGCTCATATAGTTCGCTCCCGCTTCGCGGCTCGCCTCTTTGATCTTATTCGTCTCGATCGCGTAGGTGTGGCAGCCGCTTAGCACGACGTCGATGACGCCGTCTGCTTGATATTCGCGGATAAATTCCTTGATGATATCCGAGCGTGCGTCGTTTTGATACATCACCGAACATGGAATTTTAAGGTAACGCTCGGCGATATTTGCGACCAGGTCGCCCTTCGTTTGCACTTGGTTTTGATAGCCTTTGGTGCCGGAGCAGTTTTCAAATGCCACTACGTCTGCACCCAGCTCCTCAATCTGCTTGATAACCTTTTCATACACACCTCCGCTAGGACAGCCCGTGATGATGATTCGCTTTTTGCGAGTTTTCGGCGGCGATATCTTCTTTGCGGCGGCTATGTAGGCGCGTATCATTTTGAGCTTTTCGCGTTTGTCGTATATGAAGTCGCTCGCAAATGAAATTTGATGAATTTCGCTGCCCGCTACCGGCATCGGATTTAGTTTGCCAAGCTCTAAAAGCTCCAACATCACCTTGCGCTCTTCGTTGTAAATTTGCACCGCATCAAGCAGCGCTTCATCGGTGATTTTCGTATCAAATTTTTGCTCTAAAACTTTGCGAAATTCCCTAAGCTCGTCGGTAAAAAGCTCCAAACTCTTGCCGCCAGTCATATTTGGCAGTTGCAGTACGTGGACGTCCTTATGTTTTGCCAGCAGCTCATACATCTTTTTCTTGCCGTCGCAGGTCGTTTCGCCTATGACGAGATCGCTGGCGTTCATATAGGGGCATTTTTTAGTAACTGCGTAGCCGTAGCTTGCCTTGATCAGCGGGCAAAGATTACGCGGAAGCTCGGCGTGAGCGGCGTCTATCGGACTCTCGTCATAGGCGCAAAGCCCAACCGGCACGGCGCCCGCAGCGTAAATAAGCTCCTTAGGAGAGTAGGTACAAAACATCCCCACTACGTGTTTGCCTTGCTCTTTTAGATCGTGCAGAGCCATTGCGTTGCGCTTTTTAAGCGCGTCAAAATCCATTCTCATCTCGTCTCCTTTAAAATTTCGTTTGCTTTGCGTGCACCGATAAGCGCAGCGCCCATCGCGCCGCAGTAGATTGCGTTTTCGCAAGTAAAAATTTCAGCCCCCAGATGCTCGCCTAGAAGCTGCTTAAAGAGCGGCACGTTGCTAAGTCCGCCGCTTAAAAAATAAATTTGATTTTCCAGCCGTTTGATGAGAGAGGCGACCTTGTGCGCGGAGGAATCCACGATGGCGTAGGCGATCTCGCTAGTTTCGGCTCCGTTTGCGCTTAGCGAGACGATCTCGCTTTCTGCAAAAACAGTGCACGTTGAGCTAATTTTAATCGCGGGATTTTTGCGGGCGGTTTTGTAAATTTCGCTAAGCTCAAGCCCCAAGCGGCCCGCACTGATCTCTAAAAATTTACCCGTGCCCGCCGAGCATTTGTCGTTCATGATAAAATCCGCTGGCTTACCGTTTTCGATTTTGATCGCTTTGGTGTCTTGCCCGCCCACATCGATGACGGTGCAGTCTGGCTCAAACAAAAAATGCGCCCCAAGCCCGTGGCATAAAATTTCGCTCATGCTAAGCTGCGCGTAATCTACGCTAACGCGTCCATAGCCCGTAGCCGTCACGAAGCCCTCTGCGTAGCCTTTTTGCTCTAAGGCTTGCTTGATCTGGCGCGCGACCTTGACTGCGCTAAAGCCGCTTGGCAGCAAAAATAGCTCGCAAAATTCGCCGCGTTCGTCCATAACGGCGACCTTTGACGAGGTAGAGCCGATGTCGATACCGATAAAATGCATAAAATTTTAAATCCGTCGAAAAATATTTCTACGCCGTAGAACTTTATCGCAATCTTAGCTTTTTAAGACTTTTATATCGCTGAAATTTAGCGCAGGCTTGCGGCGCGGATTAAATTTAGCCTCATGCCGCGTTTGAATTAGTTTTAAATTTAGATTTAAATTTAGCGCTCGCGGGCGATTAGAATTCCGCTTAAAATTACCACCGCGATGCCCGCTAGCACGATAGGACCGGGTAGGTGATCGCCTAGAATAATTCCGAGTGCCATGCTAAACAGGATGTCGCTGTAGCTGATAGCAGCGACGATGCCCGCTTTGCGTGAAGCGGCGTAGGCGCGCGTCATGTAAATTTGAAAGTAGATACCGCTGACACCCAGAAGCGCCACTAGCACCCAGCCAAAAAGGCTTGGCGGGTTGAAATAAGCGAGCCTCGCCAAATCCGCGCCGCTGAAAAGTCCTAAAATTTTAACCTCGCTACCTTCAAGCACCCAGCCCGTTATCATCATCGTAGCACTTAGAAAGGTGGCGGACGAGACGAAAACCAGCACGATGAGGTTGGTGGCGTAGTGCTTGCGAAGCTCGCGCACGCTCGTGTATGCAAGCCCCGCGCACATGCCGCCGAAGATTCCTACTGCGTCGGTTACGCTGATGCCGATGTGCGGGCGCACGACGAGTAAAATTCCGCCAAAGCCCAGCAGTATCGCAAACCAGCCTCGCGAGCTTAGCTTCTCGCCTAAGAAAAACGCCGAAAATAGCGCGGTGAAAATGGGCGCCGTCTTCTGGAATGTAAAAGCGGTGCCAAGATCGATGTGGGCGATATTGTAGAAGGTCGCTAAGATACCGCAGCTGCCGATAAAACCGCGAAACGCGAGCAGCCACGGCTTGCCGCCCGGGCCCAGATTTTTTACCCGTCTTAGCGAAAACAGCACGATGCCGATGCCTACGACGTTGCGGAAAAACACGATCTCGGCGCTACTCATCCGCTCCGCCATGACCTTGGCTAGCGCGCCGTTTAGCGCAAAATAAAAGCTCGCTACGAGCATATAATAAACGCCCAGATGTTTCAGCCAAAACGCGGAGTAGAATTTTTGTTTCATCGCGCGCTACTTTCGGTTCGCCACAAGTGTGCCCGCGACGATGATGAGTGCCATGCCCCCAAGCGCCATGAAACCTGGCAGAGCGTCGCCTAGCAGCAGCCCAAATAGCGTCGAAAAGATGATGTCTGCGTAGCTGATCGTAGCTACTATGCCCGCTTTGCGCGTCGCGGCGTAGGCCTTGGTGACGTAGGTTTGATAAAACAGCCCCAGCAGCCCCAGAAGCACGGCAAAGAGCCAGCCCTGCGCGTTTGGAATTTTAAATTTGCAAAGCATAAAACTCAGCGCGGGCGCATCTATAAATTCCGCCGCGATCATAAGCGCTGCGGGCATCAGCGTGCCGGCAAGAAGCGCCGAGAGGATGATCGTATCGGAGCTATAGTATTTACGTAGCCCGCGCACGGAGGTAAGCGCCATCGCGGCGAATAATCCGCTTAAAATTCCAAAAATATCGCTCGGCTGCAAGCCAAACTGCGGCTGAATTACCAAAACAATCCCTGCAAATCCGAGACAGACCGAGAACCAGCCCATCGCGCCGAATTTTTCGCCGAGGGTAAAATACGCGATGATCGCCGTCCAAATGGGCGCCGTTTTTTGAAAGGTAAATGCCTCGCCGAGGCTGATGTTTGCGATATTATAAAAAAACACCATCAGCCCCAAAATCCCGATAATGCCGCGAAACGCGAGCGTAAAAGGATGACCGCCTTTGTTTGCGAAGCGCGCCGCGCGGGGACGAGCCTTGATTTTATAAAGCAGGATCAGAAGTCCTGGTAGATTGCGAAAGAGCACGACCTCAAGCGATGAAATTTGCGCACCCAAAAGCTTGGCGAAAACGCCCGTAAGAGAGTTGTAAAAGCACGCCATCAGCATATAATACACGCTTAGATGGTGCAGCAAGAAGTTGTTGTATTTCATCGCGACCCTTTAAATTTGCGGAATTATACACGCATAATGATTAAATTTTAATATTTCGCCGTTTTAATATTTCGCCGCGCCTCCTGCTTTCGCGCGCCTGGCGCGACGGCTCGGTTTTGCATGTTTGGTGCGACGGCTCGTTTTTTGCACATCGACAATTGCATTTGCGTTTCTTGCTCACAGGCGCTAGTTTAGTGCTTGGATATTGGGTA
>NZ_CALEDC010000129.1 GCF_937949835.1 uncultured Campylobacter sp. | reverse complement strand
AAATTTTAAAAAACCTGCGCAAGATCGTATGGCGGAAAATCAAGCTTTGCAAAGCACGAGGGCACGAGATCACGATGCTTCGCAAAGCGTTAAACCGCAAGATAGCAAGCCGCAAGCTCATGCTGCAAAGCATTCCTCTTTAAATAATTCTGCGCATCATTTAAAGACGCGCGATTCTGCGCAAGAGCCTTACGCACAAAATTCCATCCCTCAAAATTCTACTTCGCAAAATTCCGTGTCACAAAGACTGGCTACAACAAGCTCTATGCCGCACAGCTCCGCTGCGTCGCAAAATCCCGTCGTGGCAAGCGCAACCTTGCAAAGCGGCGAAAATTCCGATTCTCAACTCCCTGTTCCGCAGGCTTTGGAGCAGAATTTAACGACGCAAAGCTCCGTGGAGATTGATGCTAAAATTTCGCTTAGCGACGATGGCAAAATCCGCCTAAATGCAGGCGATGAGGTGCTTTTTATGGGCGATAGTCTGATGCAATACGTGGGGATGAACGCTAAGAAATTTTTCCCGAAGCGAAGCCTGAGGGTGATCGATCTTAGCAAGCAATCTACGGGGCTTGCGAGCAAGAAATCTTTCGACTGGCAAAAGACGCTCGATACCGCGCTTAGCGAAAACGGCGGCATTAAGCTCGTAGTCGTGCTGCTGGGCGCCAATGACGTCTGGGAGTACCGCGCGGGCGGCAAAACTTATGGCATTAAAACGCCGCGCTGGCGGGAGTTTTACGCCTCAAGAGTGCGCGAGATCTACGATACGGCGCACTCGCACGGTGCGGGAGTGCTGTGGCTAGCGATGCCGTGTATGCAAAAGCCAGATTTTGAGGAGAAAACGCAGCTGCTAAATCAAATATATGCCGACGCTAGTATGGCGCTTGGCGGGTATTTTATGCAAACAACCCCGCTGGTGTGCGAAAAAGGCGTCTATAAAACCTATCTGCAAAGCGGCTCCAAGCTCGTGCGCGTGCGCCAAGATGATGGCATTCATATGAGCAAAGAGGGTTGCGAAGCAGTAGCGAAAGAAATTTTATCAAGGATAGAAGTTGAGTAAATTTATAGTGATTTTATTTGCCGCATTATTAGGCGGATGCGCGGCAAACGCAGGCGTTCGCGGCATAAATTCCGCAAACATAAAAAGCTCTGCGGGCTTTGGAGTGAAATTTTTTGGCGATTCGCATTTAGGAAGCGACGCGCTGATAGATGCTTTCAGACACGGCTTTTTCGTGCAAAACAGCGTCGGCTTCGTGCCTGCGATGATGCCTAAATATCACAAAAGCGAAAATATAGAATTTAAGCAAAGCGGCTTTAATGTAATCTCATCCCGCACCGAGCAAGACCCCGATTTTCCACTATGCGGAGTGATCGCTACCGGCAAAAAGGGCGCTAATGTGCGACTGGAGCTAAAGCAGCTTAGCGGCGATTTTTACGTCGAAATTTTACATAAATCGGATCAGGGCGGCGAGATTTTTCGCGTGCGCGATGCAAGTGGGCTAAGCGCGTATATTTCGCAAGAAGTGCCGCAGAAATGGGAGTATTCTAAGCTGCGACTTAGATTTCCGATCGAAATTCGATCGCTGCGTGATGGAGCAGAGCTTGGAGGATATAAAATTTATCGTAAAAACGCGCGCTTTGCAGACTCTTGTGCGAGCAACGGCGCGTTTAGCAACCTCTACGAAAAATGGGGTGCAGATGCCTTTGGTAGGGATTTTTCAGGACTTAGATACAATCTCGTAGTCATCGCTTATGGCACAAACGATGCGATGGATCCGAAATTTGACGAGCAAAAATTCTACCAAAGCGTCCGTGGGCTGCTTCGCTCTGTCCGCTCTGCAGCTCCCGGTGCGAAAATCCTGCTCGTAGCGCCGCCGCGAAGCCCTAAAGTGCCAAACGCCTCACGCGCTGCGGAGGTGCTAGCGCATCTAGCGCGAGACGAAGGGGCGATGTTTTACGACATAGCCGGTCTTATGGACGAGGATGGCGGCTGGCGCGGCTGGCGCGAGCGCGGGCTGATCCGTCCTGACGAAATCCACTTGCAAAAAGAGGGCTACGAAAAAATCGGCGCAGCGCTGGCGACGAAATTGCGCGGCAGGCTTTAAATTCAATCTTTAAATTTACGCGGCTCGCCGTGGAATTTTAAAGTTCGTTGTGAAAATTTACAAAGCTCTTTGTGGAAATTGCACAATCCGCCGCTAAATTTATGTGGTTCGCTATAAATTTACAAAATCCGTCGCTAAATTTAAAATTTAGCGGCAGTAAGCAAAGCTGCGCCTACTTGGATTTCGCCGCTTAAATCTGCGCCGCGAAATTTAAATCAGAAGCTGCGGCTTTAAATTTACGCGTCGATAGGCTTGATGCCTGTGCTTTTAAAACACGTCGCCTAAATTTACGCTTTTAATTTGGATTAAATTTGCGTGGTTGCGGATCGGAACGCTAGTCGGGTTTTTGCGACGTGTGCGCTGCGGGTAAATTTAGCGCTTAAAATTCCATTTGCACGAATTGCGACAAAGCGCGGCGAGTTAAATTTAAGAAAGCAAAAAAGGAGAGGCAGATGATATATCTTTGCGGCGATACGCACGGCATAAACGAGATCGGCAAAATAACGAACAAGGCCTTTGCGGGCGGGCTTAGCGCCGATGATTTCGTCATCGTGCTCGGAGATTTCGGGCTGTTTTGGAGCGAGCGGATAGATGAGTTTATGGCGCGCAAAAATATAGAAAGATATTTCCCCGCCACGCTTCTTTTCATAGACGGCAACCACGAAAATTTCGATATGTTGGATCAGCTGCCGCGCGAGCGGAAATTTGGCGGCACCGTGAGCGTGGGCGGCGAGAATATTTTTTGGCTGCGGCGCGGCGAAATTTACGAGATTGCAGGGCGACATTTTTTGTGCTTCGGCGGTGCGCTTAGCGTCGATAAGGCGCATCGGATACCGGGGCTTAGCTGGTGGGCGCGCGAGATTCCAAGCGAGGAGGAGTTTGCTTGCGCGATGCAAAATGCGCGCGATTTCATCGCTACGGGCGGACGGATTGATGCGGTGCTGAGCCACACGGCGCCGTGGTTTGCGATGAAATTTTTAAAAGAATACCTTTGGTGCGGCAAAAGCACTTTCGATAAAACGTCTGAGTATCTGCAGCAGATCTTTGAACTCGTAAGGCCTGCACGGCGGTATTTCGGACACTTTCATGGCGATAAGAAATTTCGCGAACGAGACTGCGATTTTTATCTCTGCTACGATGAAATTTTAAAATTTTAGGATTAGCCTTGAGCCCGCGGCAGCAAAATTTAAAGCTTGCAAACGGCGAAATTTCGCCCATAAATTTTAAATGCTGAGGCGCGCGGAACCCCAACTTTTATATTAAAATTTAAGCTAGTTCTGCTAGAATGTGGCACTTTTTTAGAAAGGAATAAAGATGAAGGTTGTAATTACTTATTGTAATTCTTGATCTTATAGACCGCAAGCTCTCCGTGTGAGAGATGAAATAACAAGCGTCTATAAGGATGCAGTTGTCGAGTTGGCCCCTGGTGGCAGCGGAGACTTTCTAGTAGAAGTTGACGGCAGAAAGCTTTTCTTCAATAAAGATTTTGCTAAGCCTCGTTTCCCAAGTGAAGGTGAAATTTTAAATCTAATTAAAGTTGCAGCCTAGCTCAAAGCCCGAAAGCGGGTCGCAAGATTTGCTTTCGGGCGTTTTTATACTCAAATTTCATATCCGTAAATTTAATCGTAAAGCTATTTTAAATTTTGCAAAAAATCAGCGTTGCGTAAAGCTTAGACTAAATTATCCCACATTTCGGCAAATTTAAAAAGCCATTTTAATCAAATCTGCGCGACGATCGCGGTTTAAATTTATCGCTCGGAGTTTATAAATTTTAAAAGAAAGAGGAATTTTTGCGAAATCAAAATTTCGCAAAAACAGGGGGGATTATTTATTCGCGCGCTCGATATACTCGCCGCGGACGGTGTCAACGCGGATGACCTCGCCTTCTAGCACGTGAAATGGGATCTGTACCACGGCGCCGGTCTCAAGCGTGGCGGGCTTTTTGTTGCTACCCTGCGTATCGCCGCGGAAATTTGGCGCAGTTTCTACGATCTTAAGCTCCACCACCTGCGGCACATCCACGCCGATCGCTTTGCCGTTGTAAAACATTATATTTACCATCATGCCATCTAGCATCCATTTTTTCGCCTCGCCCACATCCTCGTCGCTGATCGCGATCTGTTCGTAGCTATCGGTATCCATGAACTGACACGCCTCGCCGTCGTCGTAGAGATACTGCATCTCTTTTTCCTCAAGATTCGGCGCCTCGCATTTATCGCCCGCATGGAAGGTCTTTTCAAGCACCTTGCCATCGATGAAAGATTTTATTTTAACGCGCACGAAAGCTGGCCCTTTGCCCGGTTTTACGTGTTGGTATTCTATGATTTTAAACGGAATTCCGTCCACCTCGATTTTTAGACCTTTTTTTAGATCGCCCATTGAATAAGCCATAAATTTCTCCTTAAATTAATGAGGCGCGATTATAACAAATTTTATTTTAAATTGATATAATTGGCGAAATTTTAAGGGGAGGGAAGCTATGAAAAAACTCATCTACGTTTTGGCTGCGTGTGCGGCTTTTGTGCTTGGCGCGAATGCGAACGAAGCGGAGTTCGTAAAAAACCTAAAGCAAAGTCTAAATGATAAAAACGCTCAGCTCATCTCGATCGACAAGCTAAACTCGCTAAACGGGCTAAATTTGCTGATCGTCCGCTCGGGCGATAAAAAAGAGGCGTTTTTGGCTAGCGACGACGCCAAAAGCCTAGTGGCGGTAACAGAGGAGCCTAAGCTTGCGGACGGGGCAGACGCAGCGCTATTTAAGGCGAGAATGCAAACTTTAAAAGACGCCAATGATGCTGCCGCACTTAAGTTGCTAAAAAGCATAAATCCCGCGAGATTTGCCTATATCGAGTCGTTTGATAAAAATAATCCCTACGTGACCTACATCGTGGGCGATCCGGAGTGCCCGTATTGCGCCGAGGAGATGAAGAGGATCACGAAGCATCTTCGCAACAGCAACGTAAAATTGATCTTTGCGCCGGTGCACGGCAAGAGCGCGTTTATCAAATCGGCGCTGGTTTTAAAGCGTCTAAAAGCCCTCTCTCCGAGCGATCAAAAGGGCGCGATCGACGTGATCGAGAAATACTACGACAAGGACGTGCAGGTAAGCGATGCGGATGTCTCAAAAGCCGAGCTTGACGCCGTATATGCGGATACCAAGACGCTGTTTTCTAAAGGCGTGATCAAATCGGTGCCATATGTGATCAAGGTGAAAAAATAGTCTAAATTTATGGAATTTAGGGCGCGAAGTTTGTATATGAATAGTTGCGGTTTTGCAGTGGCGCGAGTTTGCTTACATATAGCAAGTGTTTGCTTATCAATAGTCGCGGGAAATTCGCAAGTGGCTGATTTGTGCGTGAGTGACGTAGCTGCCTAAACCTGTGTTAAAATTTAGTGATAGAATTTTAAAAACTCGCATTTGGCGCTTGGCAGATTTTCTGCTTGTAGATTGTGTTTAAAATTTGATGTCATAGTGCGCCTCTGATAGCGTGCTGTCTGCCTATCCATAGCGCCCGCCGTCCGCTCAACACACCTTCATACCGCCTATCGATAGCGCGTCTGCCATGCCTTGCGCTTACCCATGCTCTGCTTATGCCGCCCGTAGATAGCGTATCCGTAGGTAGCACCCCACTTATTTCTTGCGGCATACCGTACGCGCACGGTACCGCTCGCTCGCGCCATATTCTAGGCTTTTTTGGCGCGCAGTTCAAAGTAAAATTTTAAAATCCTCGAGTGAGAAGAGTAAAATTTTATCGCTTTTTAGGTTTTGTAGCTCGCCGCTAAAGCCGCTTTTGGAAAACAGCGCGAGTAGATCGGGCGCGAGGTGCGCTTTTTCGCATTTGAGTATGAGCTCGTTTAGCACGTTTTTTGAAATTTTTCGCTCCTTGTATTTGCACTCGCCCGCGACGCAAAAGCTCTCAAATTTCGCGTAGATGTCGATCTCGACCTCTTTGTTCCAAAAGCTTGAAATTTGCGAAATCTCTAAATTTAGATACTTCGCTAGCAGCTCTTTGCTTAAAATTTCAAACCCGAGTCCCGCGTAGGCGTTAAAATCTGCTTTGATTAGACTTAGCACGTGCCCTATCTCGCCGCGGCGCAGCGCGGGCAGGTTCGGCTCGATAAATCTAAACCAAAACCTCGCGAAGTTGCTGCTAAAATGGACTTTGTCGGTGATATGGTAGCGGCGCAGCGCGCGCGGTAGGCGGTCGTTTTTACGGGCTTTTTGCGCCCTTTGCTCGCTTGATTTTTCGGTGATTAAAAACTTCGCGTTTATGAGATCTGCGGTGATTTTTTGCGCCGTAAATCGCGGCAAGATTTTTGAAATTCCTATTTTTTTGCGGTCGCTTCTAGCGAATTTCATCAGCGCTTTTTTGATCTGCTCTTCACACTCGCCGCCGAATTTAAAGCGCTCGCCGAGATGTTCAAAGCAGAGCAAAATTTCATTTTCGATCGCTTCGAAAACGTCCGCGTAGCCGCTTATACAGCCTATCTCGTCAAATACGAAATGAAACTGCAAAATCGCGTCGATACCAGCATCGCCCAAATTTCGCGCCGTGTCTTTTAACTCGTAAATTTCGCCCTCCTTGCGGGCGTAATTTTAGCGAGTTTGGATATAATTTGCAAAAATTTTGGAGTCGCGCTTTGGATTTTCAAACGATCAAAGAAAATATCATCTTAAAAGAGGGGGTCAAATACTTCGATTTCGCCGCCTCGGGCCTTGCGTATCGCCCTATAGAAGCGGAGATCGAGCGCGTGCTTGCAACATACGCCAACGTCCACTCCGCAGGTGGAGCGAGCGCCGAGATCACGAGCGATTACTACGAAAACGCAAGAGCCAAAATCAAAGAGCTTTTGGGCTGCGAAGAGCGCTACTACCTGATCTCGTGCGGATTTGGCGCGACTGCGGCGATTAAGAAACTTTGGGAAATTCTAGGCATCTACCTGCCGCCCGCGACGCGAGATAGGCTCGGCTTGCGGCGCGAGAGCATAAAAGAGCTGCCGCTTTTCATCATCTCGCCTTTTGAGCACCACTCCGTTGAAATTAGCCTAAGACAGGGGCTTTGCGAGGTCGTGCGCGTGCCGCTGGATCCAAGCGGGCTGATGGACTTTGCGCGGCTGGGCGAAATTCTATCCGCAAACAAAGGGCGCGAAATTTACGGCGTACTTACCGCGGCATCGAACGTGACGGGGCTAAAGATAGACTACAAGCGCGCTTACTTGATGCTAAAAGCGCACGGCGGGCGGCTGTTTGTGGACGCTAGCGCGCTCATCGCACACGAAAACGTGGATCTTGGCTTTTGCGACGGCATGTTTTTCGGTGCGCACAAGCTCTTAGGCGGCGTGGGCGCTAGTGGGATTTTAGCGGTGCGAAAGGAGCTTTTGCGCGGCGAGGAGCCGACATTCGCAGGAGGCGGCACGATCAAATACGCAGATGCCCTAACGCAGCGCTTTATAATCGACAAGGAGCGCTTGGAGGAAGCAGGCACGCCGGGCATCATCGCGCTGGTGCGAGCTTATCTTGCTCTAAAGCTTCGCAAAAGCGCGGGGCTAGAGACGATCAAGTCGCGCGAAGAGGCGATCTGCAGGCGCTTCATAAGTGAAATTTCAAAAATCCCCGAGATTGAAATTTACGGCAATCTCACTGCGCCGCGCGTGCCGATCTTTGCTTTTAATATGCAAGGTCTCGGCGCAGACGCGTTAGCCGGGGTGCTCGGGCAGAAATTTGAGATCCAGACCCGCGCAGGCTGCGACTGTGCAGCACCTTACGGCTTTGATCTGCTCGGCTTGCAGCCCGATACCGAAATGTCGCGCAAACCCGCTTGGGTGCGGGCTAGCTTCTCGTTCATCCACGACGAAAGCGACGTGGATTTCTTAGCAGAGGCGCTAAGACAGATCGCTCAGATCCGCGATAAAATCACCTTCGTAGCGGGCAAATATCGCTGCGGCAGCGTAAATTAAGCTCGCAAAATTTTATAACAAAAGCCGCTTTTAAATTTCACGGCGCGGGATTTTGAAATTTTAAATTGCGAGCTGAATTCTGGCAGTAAATTTTGTGCTGAGGAATTTTGCGCTGTGAAATTTGAGCGGTAGAATTCCGTGCCGCGTGGACAAATTTTACACCGCTAAATTTTAAAATTCCGAAATAAATTTCGCTGTTTGAATACAGGGTGAGGGTTCTATGCTCTAAATTATGCGGTCGCGTAAAATTCCGTGCCGTGGAATTTTAGCCACAAAATTTTGAAATTTTACAAAGCCGAATTTTACTCGGCAGACTTACGCGGCGAGAAATTTTATCGCAGAGCCAGTGGCGGCGAAAATATGCGGCCGCGCCCGTCCGAAAG
>NZ_CALEDC010000128.1 GCF_937949835.1 uncultured Campylobacter sp. | reverse complement strand
CGCCGCTAGCTTGGGTATTTTCATTTTCAAAACCGCTCGTTTCGGCGCCGGCTTTAATCTCGCCCGCCGAGTTACTCGCTGCGGCGCCGCTTTCTTTTGTGCCGCTCTTTATAGCGGCAATATTTTGCGTAGCGGACGCCTGCATATCTAAATGCGCGCCGCTCTCGGGCGCGTTCACCAGTCCTGCAAATTCGGAATTTTCAAAGCTAAATTTGAAGTTTTTATCCAGCGGCTCGCCCAAAAATATCAGCCGCTCCTGAAAGATATAAAGTCCCGCCGCGATCGCCGTATAGAGACACGCCGCGATAATACACAGCCTAAATAAAACTCTCATCGCCGTCCTTTAAATTTAAAGCCGAGGCGCAAAAGCGCGCAGCAGTACGCGAAATTCCATCTCGCCGCTAAGCTTTAAACTCGCTCAAAAACCATTGAAATGCTAAGATCAGCCCCGGCGCGCGCACGATCTTTTCGTCGAACATAAACTCACGCACCTTAGCTGCAGGCAGGTAGAAAAGCTCGATCTTCTCGCCGTCCACGCCGCCGCCGCGACCGATCTTCATCGATTCGTCGATACACGCGAAGTATAAAATTTGACGGTTCGCCGCAAAGCCCAGGGCGCTGTAGTAGCTCGTGATAAATTTCAGATCCTTCACGGCATAGCCCGTTTCTTCGAGCACCTCTTCGATCGCCGTTTGTTCCTCGCTGATGCCCTTGTCTAAAATGCCAGCGCAAAGCTCATAGGTGTAGCCCTTTTCGGGCGAATTTATTAAATTTTCCTCTTGATAAAACCACACGCTGGGGCGAAACTGCTTGACGAGCAAAAGCGCGTCGCGCTGCGTATGATAAAGCAAGATCGAGACGCTATCGTGCACCTTTACGCAGTCCCACGCGCGCGCTACGCCGTCTATTTCAAAATTTAAGCGAAAGGGTTTAACGAAATTGGAGCTTTTAAGCTCGGAAATTTTGAAATTTTTTATAGTAGTATCCATGTCGCAAGTCCTAAAAAGCTAAAAAATCCCACGATGTCCGTCACCGTGGTAAGCAGCACGGAGCTGCCGACGGCGGGATCGATATTTAATTTTTTAAGCGTGATCGGAATGACGGCGCCGAAAAGCCCCGCGAGCGTTAAATTTAGCACCATCGACATCGCAATCACCAGCCCCAAAAGCTTAATGCCGAACCAAAAATACGCCACAAACCCCATCAGCGTGGCAAAAATGAGACCATTTATAAAAGCGATCGTGATCTCACGAAAGAGAACCTGCTTTTTGTCTTTAAACGCTATCTCGCCCAAGGCTAGGCGGCGCACGGTTACGGTAAGCGCCTGCGTGCCGGTGTTGCCGCCCATGGAGGCGACTATTGGCATAAGCACGGCGAGCGCGACTAGCTTTTCGATAGTGGCGTCAAAAAGCCCGATGATCGTAGAGCTTACGATCGCCGTGCATAAATTTACCGCTAGCCACACAGCGCGCGCGCGTCCCGCCTTAAAGATCGTAGTCTCATCGTCCTCCGCTTCGTCATCGACGCCCGCAAGGTTGTAAATTTGCTCGGTGGCGCGCTCTTGGATGAGATCGTGGATATCATCGGCGGTGATACGTCCTATGAGCACGCCGTTAGCATCGACAACGGGAATGACGTTAAGGTCGAACTCCTCAAAATCCTTGATTACGTCGTCGATCTTGTCGGTATCGGTGGCGAAGTGGATTTTGTTTTCGGCGCCGAATTTTTGTGAAATTTGCTCCAGCGTGAGCGAGAAATCGTATAAAATCAGATCGGACGTCGAAAAGGTAGTAAGCAGATGTCCCTTTTTATCGAGCACGAAGAGCTGAAAGACATTCTCGATCTCGTCCTTTTCGCGCATAACGCGCAGCATCTCGACCGCCTGCCCCAGGGTCTGATCCTGCCTCGCGCTAAAGACCTCGGTCTGCATATACGCGCCCGCCTCATCTTCGCTATATTTGGAGATAGTAAGAATATCGTGGCGATCGTCCTCGTCAAGCCCATAGAAAATCTGCTCGGCCTTGTCCTCGTCGATTTCGCCGATGTTTTGCAAAAGCTCTGCCTGATCGTCGCTTTCGAGCTCCTCGATCGCTTCGACGATCTTTTCGTGAGGCAGAGTTTCGATGACATCTTCGAGCATATGCTCGGGCATCTCGAGCGCAGCATCAGCAAGATCCTCAGGATCTAGCTTTTTTAGAAATTCTACGTATTTTTCTTCGTCATGCTTTTTTAGAGTTTTTAAATGCTCCGTAAGATCGGCGGCACTCAGCTCATGCTCAAGCGTATCGCCTAGATGCGCATCAAGAAGCGCTTTGGCTTCCTCGACGTCGTCCAGCTGCTCTTTATTTTCCATTTTTGGCCTTAATTTATCGTGATAAGCGACTCGTAGTTTTCAAATTTAGCCGGGTTTTTTGAGCCGTCTTTAGCCGCAGCCATTCTGGCATCCATATCTTTGACGAGGGCTTTAAATTTAAGCTCCTCAGCGCTTATAACGTTAGTTTTTTCAATCTTGACTACCTTGAGCGGATCTATCGCCTGCTTATTTTTATAAAGTCCGAAGTGCAGATGCGGTCCCGAACTAAGCCCGGTCGAGCCCACGTAGGCGATTAATTGGCCTTGCTTGACGCTAACGCCTGCTTTTGTGCCGCTAGCAAAGCCACTAAGATGTGCATAAAGCGTGCTGATACCGCCTCCGTGGTTGATCTCTACGGTATTGCCGTAGCCGTTTTTACGCCCTACGAAGCTAATCTTGCCAGCTCCTGCTGCATTTACCCTAGTGCCTTTAGGAGCTGCATAATCCACACCTAGATGCGCGCGATAGCGCTTTAAAATCGGATGAAATCTTTTGGGGGTAAAATACGATGAAATTCTAGTATAAACAAGCGGCGTAATAAGTAGAAAAGATTCGACCTTTTTACCGCTTCGGTCGTAGTATTTATCATCGAAAAAATATAGCGATTTGGGCTTTTTATTTTCCTCGATCATTCCTGCGGTGATATTTACTCCGCCAAAAGGCTTGCCAAGGCGCGTTTTTTGCTCGTATAGAATCACAAGCCGATCGCCCTTTTGCAGCTTTTTAAAATTTACCTCATTTTTAAAAACAAGCATAAACTCATTCGCTAAAGCCGCATTGCCCGTAGCTTTGATGATGTCTTGATAGGGCGAGCTTTCGATCTGAATTCCTAAAGAGTAGCTGTTTTCCTCATAAACTATCGGAGTATAAACGAATCTAAAAGTGCCGAATTTATCGCGGTATATGTGGATCTGAAGCTCCTCACTGACAGGGATTAGCAGCTGGGAGACGCGACCTGCTGGATCACGCAAAATTTGACACTCCACGCCAGCTCGCACCTCAGCGGCAAGCTCCTGATCCTCTTTATCCAGGTCATAATATACAGACGCGGGAATGCCCGCAGTTTCCATAAACTGCAGCAGACTCACGCCATCGGGCCAGGCAAACTTCTCTACGCTGGGGTTGTTCGCAAAAACTACGCCTATCCACAGAAAAAGCAATATAAAAATTCTAGTCATATAAAACCGCTTTGAAATATTATTTTAAGGCGGGATTGTAACGAAAAAACGCTTATATTTCGTAAATACCGCGGAATTTTATCGCTAATTTCAAAGTTTTATGTATAATTAGCCGAAATTTTATTCAGGAGCAGAATTTTGAAAAAAGCTTTACTTATTTTAGGTCTATTTTTAAGCGCGGCGATAGGGGCGGAATTTAACATGCCGCGATACGAAACCACCCTACTTAGCGTAAAGGATGGTTCGGGCGAGATCACAGATAGCCCTACGATTGCCGTAGGTAGCAGCGGAGTGGTGATGCATAATTTCGGTAGCGGCGCAAGCTCCATCATCGCGCGCGCAGTCGTGACGCAAAAAAGCGCAGGCAAGGCAAAGGTGCGATTTGAGGTTTTTGATATGTTAGCTCAAGAGGCGCTGCCACTGCCTAAAATTTTACCCTCAAGCGGCGATAAAGTGATCTTAAATTTCCTCTATGACCGCGCCATAATCGTCGCGCCTAACGCTGAAATTTACGAGCAGGTTATCAAGGCTTTTCCAAATATAAATTTTATCCACCCAGATCTTGGCGGTGCCTATCTTAGCTACAACCACAAGCCAAATCCTAGCCGCGACGATTTTCGTAAAATTTGCGCGCAAAATAGCGCCGGACTGATTTTTATCGCGATGGATAAACAAGGCGTATTTGCCGACTGCGGCAGCTTCAAGCCTTTGCGTACGTTTGCTAGCGGCAGCGTGGCTTATTATCAGCTGCCATTTTACTCACGCGTAGGCGAGATAAAGACCGTCATTTGGGACTTTACTAATGGCCCGATCAGCGATTACGACAAACACTACCGCTATTTGCTGGGCTTAGATGGCGACGAATAGCGCTGCGCGAGCATTTTTTACAAATCTATTAGGCGCGGATAATGCCTATTTTGACGAGGCTCATCGCACGGCATACTGCTACGACGCGACAAAAAGGCGCTGTCTGCCGGACGGCGTGCTTTTCCCGCGAAGTGAGGACGATGTCAGTCAAATTTTAAAATTCTGCAACGAAAATTTAATCCCCATAGTTCCAAGAGGCGCAGGTAGCGGTTTTACTGGTGGATCTTTAGCCGCAAACGGCGGAGTGATTTTGGCATTTGAAAAACATATGAATAAAATTCTAGAAATCGACATGCAAAATCTACTCGCCGTAGTCCAACCCGGCTGCATAAATATCGATCTGCAAAAAGCAGCCGCAGCGCGCGGGCTTTTTTATCCGCCCGATCCCGCAAGCCAGGATTATTCCACGCTAGGAGGCAATGTCGCCGAAAACTCCGGCGGCATGCGCGCCGCAAAATACGGTATCACCAAAGACTACGTAATGGCACTGCGTGCGGTACTGCCTAACGGCGAGGTGATCCGAGCGGGCAAACGCACTATCAAAGATGTCGCAGGCTTCAACGTGGCAGGAATTTTAATCGCAAGCGAAGGTGCGCTTGCTGTCATCACCGAAATCACGCTCAAGCTCATCCCAATGCCAAAGCTTAAAAAGACCGCGATGGGCGTTTTTCCTAGCGTAGATGCAGCAATGAATGCCGTGTATAAGACAATGGCAGCCGGTATCACGCCCGTGGCGATGGAATTTTTAGACGCGCTGTGCATAGCCGCGGTCGAGGAGAAATTTCACAAAGGCTTGCCGAGGGATGCGGGCGCGATTTTGATCTGCGAAACAGACGGCAATTTAGAAGCGGTGCTTTTGAAGGAGCTCGCACTCATAAAAGAAATTTTCGTTCAAAACGGCGCGAGCGACTTCCGCATCGCAGAAAGTGAAGAGGAGCGTGCGGGCATTTGGTTTGCGAGACGCAACTGCTCGCAGGCGATCAATATCTACGGCACGCTTAAGCTAAATGAGGACATCACCGTCCCGCGCTCGCAACTGCCCGAGCTACTGCGCCGTATCGCGCGCATCGGCGATAAATACGGCGTGCGCGTGCCCTGCTTCGGGCACACGGGCGACGGCAATGTCCACACCAACGTCATGGTCGCCGACAAAAAGGACGAAGCTCAGGTGCGACGCGGACATGACGCAATCACCGAAATTTTCAAAGCTGCAGTTGATCTTGGCGGTACGCTCAGCGGCGAGCACGGCATCGGGCTAAGCAAAGCAGAATTTATGCCACTAGCTTTTAGCGCAGCAGAGATGGAGCTATTTCGCGCAATCAAAAGGGCTTTCGATCCAAAAGGCATCTTAAATCCCGGAAAAATGGGGCTTTAAAATTAAAATCCTCATCCAACTTCTACGGTGATTTGAAATCGATTTACCCTGCTTACCCCATCTAAAATTTTACTTTCTTACAATATGCCTACTTAAAATTTATCTTGCTTGCAATTTAGCTTATTTACAGGCTACTTCGAGTTAGTTTTAAGCTTGATCTACCCATTTACAGATCGATTTTGCTTGCTTTGCGATGAATAATTTTACTTGTTTATTGATAGATTCCATCCACTTGATAATTGATTTTACTTACTTCGCAGATTGATTACCTCGTGCGATCTTTTTTGGATATTTTTGCCATATCAGCTGTGATTGCATAGCTACTCGCTAGTTTGCGCAATTTTTTCTCTTTCAGGGATACACTAAGATTATGATGAAATCCCTATATCGCGATGGATAAGTCTATGATAAGTTAAAATTCTGTCAATAAAATCCACAGCATAAATTAAATTCCAAACTTCCAAAATACTGAAATTTTAAAATCACTATCTATCGATATTATCGCAATATGCGAAATTTCAGCAATAAAATTTAAAGATAAAATTCCACAAAATTTCATAAAATCCCATAAAGCTCCGTCAAATTTCTAAGTTAATTTCGATCTCGCCGTATTATCATCTAGCTAGCCATACTATCTATTTAGTCGCATTAGTAGCATTAGCCTCGCTTGCATTTATTTTATTCATCGCGGCTACTACGTTGCAGCTAAACTCAGCTCCCAGCTTGCAGGCTTTGTCGTAGTAGATCATCGCCTTATCCAGGTCTGGCTCGCCAAATTCCTTCTTTGAATACGCTAGCCCAACCCTTTGGCATCCCTCTGCCAAAGCAGCATCGCAAGATTTGAGGAAAAACTTAAGAGCGCCCTGATAGTCTTTTTCTTCGTAGCTAGCGACCGCAGCGTTCAAGCAGCCCTCGCCTAATCCCAAATCGCATGATTTGGCAAAAAAAGCGAACGTATTTTTCTTATCCGCATTTTTATAAGAGATTATCGCGGCGTTGTAGCAAGCTTTGGCGGCTCCCAGCTCGCACGCTTTGGAATAAAACCGCGCGGACTTGCCCTTATCTTTCGTAGTTTTATATAAATTTTGCTCGTCGTAATATAAATCTCCCGCGATAGCACAGCTATTTTCCAGCCCCGCTTCACAAGCTTTTTCAAACGGCTTTTTTGCTGCCTCATAATCGCGCTCCTCAAGCAAATATGCTCCATAGTCTTCGCACGAATTAGCCCTACCGATGCCGCATCCGACAAACGAGACCGCCTGCGGGAAAAATATCTGCGCGAGCAAGTAGGCTGCTACGATTAGCGCGGCAATCGACGCTAAAATTTTCATTTTTGCTCCTTTTAAATTTTAAAAATAATTATAGCAAAAAGCGAGGGATAAAATTTTAATTTTTGATAATAGCTGTGAAATTTCCGGCGAAATTCCTGCAAAATTCCTATCAAAATCCCAAGCAAAATTTTTGAATAAAATTCTAAACGGAACTTTGAGCGGAATTTCAAAAAGACAAATTAAAATTTTAATTGCAAGATTGTTTTTATGGCTGGCTATCCCACTTTTTTACTCGCACGTCTATGCGGCATCCACGGCGCCTGCAGTATTTATAATAAAGCATTTAATCCTGAGGTCTGAAACACCTACGGACTCTACAATGGTAATTTATCAGGG
>NZ_CALEDC010000127.1 GCF_937949835.1 uncultured Campylobacter sp. | reverse complement strand
TTTGCAGCGCCGCCTGTACCGCTTGAATTTACTCCGCTGCCGCCCGCGCCGCCTGCGCCATTGCCGTATGAACCCTCGCCGCTTGCGCCGGTGCCGCCCGCAGAGGTGTTCATCCCGCTTTCCGTGCCGGTGTCCGCGCCTCTGTCCTCAAGCGGACGGACATTTTCGCCGCCGCTAATATTTTGGATATCGCTTGCGCCGCCCGCGAAGGAGCTTTCGTCGCCAGAAAGGTTTAAATTTACGCCGCCGCTCGCGCCGCCGAGCCCGCTCAAGGTGTTTTGAAATTTAGCTGCAAAGCGCGGATCAAAATACAAAATACTCTCGATCTCGTGCGCCCTAAAATCCCTCCTAGCGCTCTCTAAGTCCGTGTAAACGCGGGTTTGCAAGTATTTTGAGCCCAAAAATCCGCCGAGCAGATCACGCTCGATTTTTGAGCCCAGATCGCTTACGAAGCCCACCTTGACGGGCTTTATGTCCATTCGCATCGCGTATCCGTAGATCACGACCAAAATGAGCGGCATCAAAAACGCGATTACGAGTGCCGATCGGTCCTTTGCGATCTGCGCGAACTCCTTTTTTACGAGGATTTTTAAAAAGGTAAAGTTCATCCGCCCTGCCCCTGTGCTCGGATTTTACGGCACTGCGCCGCTCGCGGCGGGCACCCGAATTTCAATCGCGCAAATGCGGCGACCGCGGCTACCGCATTTTGAAATTTTAGCCGCGGGGGCGCATCAGACACGCCCCTAAATTTTAATTGCAAAAGTGTGGCAACCGAGATTTGAAATTTTAACGGCGCAGGCGGATTGCCCGCGCCCATTTCGCTCATCGAGCCCACAAATTTTAATCGCGCGAGCGCATACGGCAGGCTTTGAAATTTTAAACAGTTGCGCAGCGCACTCTCGGCGCGAAATTTTTGACGTAAAAGCTCTACGGCGGCGCAAGATCCGCGATGAAATTCTTGCATCGTGGTTTTAAATTTACAAGCTACTCGCAGACTGACTGCTATTTTAATTTTGTGATCTGCTTGCAGAGCGGTCGCCCTTTTAAATTTATAATCCGTTTGCGAGCCACTCACGCTTTGAAATTTGCGGCGCAGACGAAGCGAGCTTGCCTCGGCGCAGAGCTCGCGCAGTATCCATCTACAAAATCCGCGCCGCGTCCCGCCGCGCCCGCTGAACCGCAGTGATCCCGCGGCCCACGTTCGCGCGGGGCAGCCGAACGGGAATCTCGTCGTAGCCGACGAGCCGGGCAACCTCCTCGACGAAATGGGCGGGGCCGACGAGGTCGGGCCGCCACGTCGGCGGCGTGACCCGCACCGTCGTTTCCGCGCCCTTCAAAGCGCCGCTCTCGTATTTTTCAGCGGCAAATTTTTCGGAGTCAGATCCTTCGGCGGCGCCGGAGCCATCGACAGAGCCGTCGCCCGCGGGCGCAGGGCGATTGGCGTTCGGTTCGCCAAAGGCGCCGGAGGCTCCGTCACCGGGAACTTCGACCTCGCAGCCGATCTCCCTCAAGACGCCGATGATGCGCTCGTCGGAAAGGCCAAGTCCGGTCAGCCGCTCCACCTCCGACAGCCGGAAATCTTGCGCTTCGGGCGCAGGGAAAGTCAGGAGGTCGAAAACCTCGTCGCCGGCTGTGCCGCCGCCGTACTCGACGAGCAAATCCACCACATTCTGAGCGGCCACCGGCGGCAGCTCGGGGTCCGCGCCTCGTTCGAAGCGCTTGGACGCTTCGCTCGCCAGCTTGTGGCGGCGGGCCGACCTCGCGATGGAGACCGGGTCGAAATGCGCGGCCTCGATCAGCACGTTGACGGTTTCCCCCGTGATCTCGGTGTCCGCGCCGCCCATGACGCCG
>NZ_CALEDC010000126.1 GCF_937949835.1 uncultured Campylobacter sp. | reverse complement strand
CGGTCTTAAGCGCCAGATCGCTTACTTCAAGCGCGCTTGCAAGCCCCAAAATCGCCAAAAATAAAGCTAAAATTTTCATCGTAGTCCTTTAAATTTTATGCTCGCTAAATTTTCACTGCCCGTTATCGCCAGGCGAAATTTCATTTGCCGCGACGTTTTGAGGGCAATCTCGCTCGGGCATAGCTTTGCTTGCCGTCGAAATCTCATTTGCCGCCGAAATTTTATTCGCGGAATTTTTCTTTGCTAAAATTTTATCCGCGCACGCCCTTAACTGCGGCGGTATCTCATACAGCGTCCTTTTAGAATCAGGCTCCACCGCAGCTTGCGACGTGGTTGCCTTAGCTAGGAGCGCGCCTGACGGGCTTTTGATGCGGTAGGAGAATTTTATAATCGTGTCGCACTCGAGCAGCTCGATACTCACCGCAACCTCGTCGTCAAAAAGTATCGGCGCGATAAATTTAAACTCCATTTTGATAATGGGATATATAAATCCATCATCTCTCATCTGCATATATGTGTAGCCCGCGTCGCGCCAAAACTCGCATCTAGCGTCCTCGCAGAGCTTTACGTAGTTGCCGTGCCACATCACGCCCATCGGATCGGCGTCGTAAAATCTGGCGCGAAATTTATACTCTTTCATTCTTCTCTCCGCTATGAAATTTTTCGTCTTGGGCGGCGGATTTTGCGGCGGCTAAATTTGAATTATTTAAATTTAGCGCAGTATCCGAGCTCGCCGTACTTTTTAAATTTGACGCGGTATTTGAACTAGCCGTATCGTTTAAACCCGCTGCATCGTTTAAATTTGACGCCGTATCCATGCTCGTCTCGCCGAAATTTTGCGCGCGGTCGCGCTTCGCAGCGCTCGCGTCTTTCCCTTGCGCCCAAAAATCAAAGAAATTATACCATTGAGAAGGAAATTCTTTGGCATAAAGCTCTAGCTGCCGCACGTAGCTTTTAAGAGGCGGCGCGACCGATCGCGCCTTATCGCGGCTCTTTAGCGGCGCGGGTAGCGGCTGCAGCCGAAGCTCGTGGCCGCTGCGCCCCTCGTAGCACCATAGGCTAAATAGCGGCGCGTCCAAAATTTTAGCGAGCAGATAGCCGCCAATCGGGAAATTTGCGCTGCGCCCTAAAAAATCCTCGCTTTGAAATTTATCTGAGCCCACCGGCATGCGATCGCCCATTATCGCGATATGCTCGCCGTTTTGCAGCAGCTCTTTGATTTGCAGCATCTCGCCGATGCCGAGCTCGCCGACGTAAAGAATTTTCACGCCGCCGCCCATCTTTTCGATAAATTTCATAAAATTTTCGCTATGTTTGCGAAAGATCAGCACGTTGATTTTTATCCCCGCCGTGCTTGCCGAAAGAGCGCGCGCGATCTCGGTGTTGCCGAAGTGCGAAGTGATTAAAATTTTGCCCGTTCCGTCGCTTAAAAGCTCCTTCATACCGCTTTGCACCCGTATTTGATCCAGCGCGATCTTGCCGTTCCAAACCGCGATTTTTTCGCACAGACTGAGGGAAAATTTATAAAAATTCGCGTAAATTTCGCGGATCTTGGGCTCGCGATCAAGCGCGCGCCGCAAAAACTCCCCGATTGCGCGTCGCTCGTTTTTAAGCAGCGCAAAATAGATCGCCGAAATGCAAAGCGCGGTAGCTCGCATGCAAAAATCGGGCGTGTGAAGCGTAATGAAACGGGTTAAATTTAAAAGCGCCGCGCCCGCCTTTTCGTTGTTTTCGCTCCAGTGCTTAGCCATCGTGCCCGTCCTTTGCGGCGGCATGTTGCGGCGAGGCTTTTACGAGCGAACTTTGCGCTGAATTTTCCGCCTGCGAGCTTTGCACTGCGGCTTTGTCGCCGCATTTTTCGGTACCAGCTTTTTCGTCTGCGCCGCCGCCCATCTCTTTTTTCGCACCTTTGCAACTATCGCGCCGCGCGCCGCTGCAAAGGTTTTGCTCCGCCAACCCTTGCAAAATTTCGTCTGCGCTCTGCTGCGAAACATCCTGCAAGCCGCGCTTTTTAAATTTATCGCAGGCGCGCTCTAGCGCGATTCTTGCAAG
>NZ_CALEDC010000125.1 GCF_937949835.1 uncultured Campylobacter sp. | reverse complement strand
CGTTTGCGAGGGTATAGGTGCTGCTATCGCGCTTGAGACCGGCGTCGCGCAGCTTGGAAATATGGAAGCGGTGCAGTTTCACCCGACCCCTATCGTTCCGAGCGGAATTTTACTTACCGAAGGCTGCCGCGGCGACGGCGGAATTTTGCGCGATGTGGACGGCTACCGCTTTATGCCGGATTATGAGCCTGAGAAAAAGGAGCTTGCTAGCCGCGACGTCGTAAGCCGCCGCATAATGGAGCATATCCGCGCAGGCAAGGGGGTAAAGAGCCCTTATGGCGAGCACGTTTGGCTTGACATTTCGATCCTCGGACGCGAGCATATTGAGAAAAATTTACGCGACGTGCAAGAAATTTGTGAGATTTTCAACGGCATCGATCCTGCCGATACTGAGGTAATAACCGACGAGCAGGGCAGAAAGCGCGGCAAGGGCTGGGCTCCGATCCTTCCTATGCAGCACTACTCGATGGGCGGTATCAAAACAAAAGCTACGGGTGAGAGTCCAACGCTAGCTGGACTTTTCAGCGCCGGCGAGGCTGCGTGCTGGGATATGCACGGCTTTAACCGCCTAGGCGGAAATTCCGTCGCCGAAACCGTCGTCGCGGGCATGATCGTGGGAGAGTATTTTGCGGAGTATTGCCAAGGGCACGATGTCGATATCAATACGCACGATATCGAAAAATTCGTAGATAAAGAGAAAAATTACATTAAGAGCCTGCTTGAAAAAGAGGGTAAATTTAACGTATTCGAGATCAAAAACAAGATGAAAGATGTGATGTGGGAGCACTGCGCGATCTTCCGCACCGGCGAGGGATTAGCCAAAGCCGTAAAAGAGCTTGAGGAGCTTTACAAGCAGTCCTTGGACGTCAAAGTAAGCAATAAAGAGCTTTTTGGAAACCCAGAGCTTGAGGAGGCTTATCGCGTACCGAAGATGCTAAAGCTCGCGCTTTGTATCGCCAAGGGCGCGCTCGATCGTACCGAAAGCCGCGGCGCGCACTTCCGCGAGGATTATCCAAAACGCGACGATCTAAACTGGCTAAAACGAACGCTTGCGAGCTGGAAGGAGGGCGATACTATGCCTACTCTAAGCTACGAGCCGCTTGATATTATGAAGATGGAGATGCCGCCTGCATTCCGCGGATACGGCGCCAAAGGCAATATCATCGAGCATCCAGACAGCGCCGTGCGCCAAAAAGAGGTCGATGAAATTCGCGAGAAAATGCAAGCCGAGGGCAAAGGCAGATATGAAATTCAAGAGGCATTGATGCATTATGAATTGCAGCCAAAATACAAAGCACCTAACGAAAGAGCAGGTATAGGATATGAGTAGAAAAATAACAATAAAGGCATTTAAGTATAATCCGCTAAGCAAAATTTCAAAGCCGCACTTCGCTACTTACGAGCTCGAAGAGACCGACGGAATGACGCTGTTTATCGCGCTTAACGTGATTCGTGAGAAATTTGATCCCGAGCTAAGTTTCGACTTCGTTTGTCGCGCGGGTATCTGCGGTAGCTGCGGTATGCTCGTAAACGGCAAGCCGCAGCTTGCGTGCCGCACGCTTACTAAGGATTATCCGGACGGCGTGATCGAGCTTATGCCGCTTCCATTTTTTAAGTTGCTAAAAGACCTCAGTGTTGATACGGGCAACTGGATGAACGCGATGAGCAAACGCGTAGAGAGTTGGATCCACACCGATCACGAAACCGATATCTCAAAGCTTGAGGAGAAGGTCGAACCTGAGGTCGCGCAGGAGGTTTTCGAGCTGGATCGCTGCATCGAGTGCGGTATCTGCGTAGCTGCATGCGGCGTAGCGATAATGCGAAAAGACTACATCGGCGCCGTCGGTATTAACCGCGTAGCGCGCTTTCAGATCGATGCGCTGGATAAACGCAGCGACGCCGATTTTTACGAGCTGATCGGCGATGATGACGGAGTATTTGGCTGTATGACACTGCTAGGCTGCGAGGATCACTGCCCTAAGCATCTTCCGCTTCAAAGCAAAATCGCCTATATCCGCCGCAAGCTTGCCGCTCAGGGCAAATGCGGCTGCGGCAAATAAAATTTAAGCGGGTTTTTCCCGCTTAAATTTATCTTCCAATTTTATAAATTTTACCTCGATAGATAAATTCCAAAATGCTTGGGTCAGGCAAGTGAAGTAGCTTTAAATTTAATACTATCCCAAGCGACAGAGAAGTAAAATACAAAATCGCTTAAGATCGCTAGCGAGGGATAAGGATGAACGAAGCAAAGCCCAAAGAGTTAAAGAAAATTCTAAATGAACGGCATCAAAATTTAGAGCAAGGCTCGCAAGAAGATTTTAATGCTCAAAATTCTGATGCCTTAAATTTTGATACTTCAAAATCCGATAACTCAAATTTAAACATAGAAGGAAATCTAAAATTTCAAAATTCAAATTCTGATGATGCCGCTTCTAATAAAAATTCTAAAACTGGGGCTAGAGACTACGATAAGGATCCGATAGTTATAAAAAATTACAGCATTATGCACTTGCTATTTTATATCATCATAGCAATCATCATTCCGTCTATTTTCATAAAAATTTTGTATAACAAAGGTTTGATAGATTTATATTATGGCGGTAGAACATATTTGCTATACAATCAAAATTTAACTTTTATTTTAAGTGTTTTATTTTTGTGCCTATTGGCTTTGTATTGCTATTTTGCAAAAGAAAAAGACATTATTATCAACAATTCGCACATAACATATTTTAAAAACATATCAAGCGGGTTGGAAATTTTTAAAATAAACAATGATAGCTTTATCAAGAAAAACTATAAATTGAGAATAAATGTTTTATGTTTTATTTTGTGTTTGATTTCTCTATTGTCAGGTTTTGTCTATCAAAAAATTATTTTTGTCATTTCTATACTTGTCGTTAGATTTTTGCCAATATTCCTATTTTCGATACTTCAAAATAAAAAATTTGAATTTTATAATCCAGGATATTTATGCATTAAAACAAGAACCGGAAAACAGATAGTTCCTTTGGTTTCAAAAGAAGATACAAAAGAGGTAAGAGAATATTTTTTAAATAAGCTTAATATCGATATTATCGATAAAGTAAATTATTTTATGTAATCAAATTTTAATAAAGGACATGTAGATGAGTAGAGTAAGTATTGATAAAAGGTGTACCTATTATAGGTAGTCTTAAATCGTTACAAGAATATTTTTCTGATTTGCCAAAAATGTCAGAATTTTTTATCGTATTGGCTCGTTAGGTTTTTTCTTTGTATGTATGTGGCGAATATATTTATAAAATTCGTCGTA
>NZ_CALEDC010000124.1 GCF_937949835.1 uncultured Campylobacter sp. | reverse complement strand
CGGTAGGCAAAGCGGTCAGAAAGGCCTACGCTTGGGAGGATGAAATTTTCAAAATCGCGCGGTTTAAGAAAAACCTCGACGCGATCGCCGCAAAACGCGGATATGCCGCGGGCGACCTCTCTAAATTTAGCGAAAAGGAGCTTGCTGCGGCGATGAGCGACGCGCAGTATCACTACGTCGATTATAGCACCCATTTCAACGGCTTTTTACGCAAGCTCGACAAAAGCGGTCTGACGCCGTTTTTGCACTACTCCGTCAAATCGACGCCGATGGTGATCAAAGCGATACTCAAAAACCCGCATCGTTTCGCGATGATGCAGGCAGCCTTTATAGCTGCGGACGCCGCGGGGCTGTCGCTAAGCTCGATTATCGCAGATACTGAAAAAGATAATCTCACCAAGCCGAAGTGGGCGCAAAGCTCGAGATTTCCTAACGTTTTCGGACTCAAAGCGTGGGCGAGGATAGGGGATAGCGATACCTATTTTAACGCAGGTCGTGCGGTCCCCGGCTTTAGATTTGACGAAATGTTTGATCTTAAAGGAGGAGGCTTTATCGGTGGATTAGTGCAGATCATATTTTTTGGCAAAAGCCCTTTAGGCTATGACATAGAGAGTAAAGAGGATAGCGGGGCGGAAAGCGCTCGCAAGCGCGCAAAAGAGCTAGCTAAAAATTATTTACCGAGCTTTACGATCGGCAGATATGGGCAGCAGCTCGGCGAGCAGGCTCTTTCAGACATCACGGGCGATAAAGATTACGCGCCTAAAGACTACAACAAGGACGAGCTCGGATACGCGGGCATCCTAAAACGTAGCGTGGGCGCGCGCCGCTTCAATCAGCAAAAGGAGCTCAACGCCGAACTCGGCAAGCTACGCAAGCAAAAGATGGAGCTCGAATACGTTAAGGTGCCCGATAGCAAAGACGCCGACAAGGTCGAAAAGGCGGTCAAACATAACGAAAAACTCGAAAAGATGAGTGCTTCGGAGAAAGCCGAAAAGCAGAAGCAAATCGATCGGAAGCTTGAAATTTTCAAAGAGGTGGCGGACGCTGAGGGCTTCGAGTTTGACGTGCAGAGCCTCA
>NZ_CALEDC010000123.1 GCF_937949835.1 uncultured Campylobacter sp. | reverse complement strand
TTGCGTTTGAGTTCACATCCGCGCCCGCATTCAAGCCCAAGTTCACATTTGGACTTGCGGACGACCACCCGCTTTTTAAATTCGCACTCGCGCTACGTATGTTTTTAAAATTTTCATCTGCACCGCGCGCGCCATTTAAAATTTTATCATTGTCCGCAGCATTAAAATTTGAGTCTAAATTTGCCGAGCAAGCCGCTGTTTTAGAATTTAAGATTAAAATTTCCCCGCGATCTGCTCCGCAGTTTGAGCCTGAATTTGTGCCGCTGTTTGCTTCATCGTTAAAGCTAGAATTTTTGACTAGGTCTGCGCCGAAATCCCTGCGAAAATTTACAGAGCGATCCGCGCCCGCGTTTAAATTTAATCCATCTGCTTCATTTTGCGCTGCGGGCTCCTCGTCAAAGAGATAAAACGGATGGTGCATTATTTTTAGTCGCAACCCGGCAAACTCCATGCAGAAGGGTTCATCGTACAGGTCGAACTCATTTTTAAACTCGGTAAGCGCTTCGTCGTTGTTCCCTAAAACCGCGAAGTAGGGTTTGCCGCTTTGTCGCAAAAGCCGCAGCGTCTCGATCGCGACGATGCCCTCTGCATGCACGAGCAGATCCGCTCCGCGCGCGAGCAGCCACTCTATGGCGCTTGCAGCGACCTTTGTTTCGCGATGAGAGTCTGAGATGACGCCTATTATCAATCGATCTCTTCTTTAAGCTTGCACTGCGGGCACTCGGCGAAGTTGCCTTTTTTCAGCTCTTTGCGGAGCATGTATGAGTTGCCGCACTGCGGGCACGCGCGCGCAATCGGCGCGTAGTTACTCACAAAGCCGCATTTAGGGTAGTTCGTGCAGCCGTAGAATTTGCCGCGTCTGGAGAAGCGCTCGACGATCTCGCCCGTGCCGCAGCTCGGGCACTTAACGCCGGTGGAGAGCAGCGGCTTTTTCTCCTTTGCCGCGCCCTCGATTTTGCGCGAGTATTTGCACTTCGGATAGCCCTCGCAAGCGATAAACTCGCCGTATCTGCCTTTACGCTTGATTAAATTTTTACCGCACTGCGGGCATTTTTCATCCAGTACTTCGGGCGCCGCCTTCTCCTCGCTCGCCTCCTCGGCGCTGGCGTCTGCGTTGCGCGAGTATTTGCACTTCGGATAGTTCGAGCAAGCGATAAACTCGCCAAATCTGCCCTGGCGCCTAAGTAGCTCGCCGCCGCAGTTCGGGCAGGTTTCGCCGATCTTTTCGGCTAGCTTTTGGCTTGCGATCGAGGTTTTTCCTTTGGCGATCTCGTCCATAAAAGGGTAGTAAAAATCCGCCAAAATTTGCTGCCAGTCTGCTTTGTTTTCGGCGATATCGTCGAGCTTTTCTTCCATTTTGGAGGTAAACTCGCTATCGACGATATTTTTAAAATTTTGCTCCAGCATCTCGGTGATCTTAAAGGCGATCTCGCTCGGCACCAGGTGCTTTTGCTCGATATTTACGTAGTTGCGCGCCGTAAGCAGCGAGATGGTAGGCGCATAGGTCGAGGGCCTGCCGATGCCTAGGCTTTCGAGCTTTTTGATGAGGCTTGCTTCCGAATAGCGCGCCGGCGGCTCGGTGAAATGCTGCTGCGAGCTTAGGCTTTGCAGGCTCATCACGTCACCCGCGCTAAGGCTCGGTAAAATTTTATCCTTATCCAGATCGCCGTAAGCCTTGTAAAATCCGTCAAATTCCACCTTGCGTCCGCTGATCTTAAACGCGCCCGCTTCGCCGCGCACGATGATCGTTTGGATCTGCGAGACGCTAGGGCTCATCTGCGAGGCTACGAAGCGGTTGTAGATGAGCGCGTAAAGGCGGTACTCGTCGCGAGGCAGTATTTTTTGCGCGAGCTCTGGAGTAAGCTTCAGATCGGTAGGCCTTATCGCTTCGTGCGCTTCCTGCGCGCCTTTACTTTTGGTGGCGTATAAATTCGGGCTTTTCGGCAGATATTTTTCGCCGAAGCGCTCGCCGATTAGCTCGCGAGCCGCCGCGATCGCTTCTTTAGCGATATTTAGCGAGTCGGTTCGCATGTATGTGATCGCGCCGCCGTTTTTGGTATTAACGCCCTCGTAAAGGCTCTGCGCGAGGCTCATCGTCTTGCGCGGATTAAAGCCCAGAGCCGTGCTCGCCGCCTGCTGTAGCGTCGAGGTCATAAACGGCGGGTAAGGGTTCGTCTTGCGCGATTTGCTCTCGATACTCTCTACGCTAAATCTGTCTTTTTGCAGCTCAGAGACGATCTCGCTAGCTTGCGCGGCGTTTTTGACCGAGAGCTTTTCCATCTTTTTACCGCGAAATTCCACGAGCTCGGCCTCCAAGTCCTTTTTAAAAACCGCGTCGATGCTGTGGAATTCTACCGGTTTAAAATTTAAAATTTCGCGTTCGCGATCGACGACGATCTTAAGCGCGGCGCTTTGGACGCGACCCGCGCTTAAGCCGCGCTGGATCTTTAAATTTAAAAGCGGGCTTAGTTTGTAGCCCACGATGCGATCGAGCAGGCGGCGCGCTTGTTGGGCGTTTACGCTTGCGATATTTAGCTTGCGCGGTGAGCTTAGCGCGTTTGAGATCGCGCTTTTGGTGATCTCGTGAAATACGATGCGCGGCAGCTCCTGTGCCTGCTTGCCGATCGAAGCGGCGATATGATAGGCGATCGCCTCGCCCTCGCGGTCCTCGTCCGTCGCGAGATAAATTTGATCCGCCTTTTTGGCGAGCGTCTTTATCTGCTTTACGATCTGATCGTGATCGGCGCTGATTTCGTATTCGGGCTCGAAGCTTTTATCTTTGATTTTGATGCCGAAGCGTTTTTTAGGAAGGTCGCGGATATGGCCTTTAGACGCGATTACGTCGTAATCGGCGCCTAAGAAATTTTTGATCGTTTTGGCTTTTGCGGGGGATTCTACGATGATTAAATTTTTCATTGCTTAATCCTTTAGAATTCTAGGCAGCGTGATGCCCTTTTGGCTTTGGTATTTGCCCTTTTTGTCGCAGTAGCTCACCTCGCACGGCTCGTCTCCTTGCAGAAACAAAACCTGCGCGATGCCTTCGTTCGCGTAAATTTTTGCAGGCAGCGGCGTGGTGTTGGAAATTTCAATCGTGATATGCCCTTCAAAGCCCGGCTCAAAGGGCGTTACGTTTACGATGATGCCGCAGCGCGCGTAGGTGCTTTTACCGAGGCAGATCGCAAGCACGTCGCGCGGCATTTTGAAGTATTCGATAGTGCGAGCTAGCGCGAAAGAATTCGGCGGCACGATGCAGACGTCGCCCTCAAAATCCACGACGTTTTTTGCGTCGAAATTTTTAGGATCGACGACCGTTCCGCCGACGTTTGTAAAAATTTTAAATTCGCGCGCTACGCGTATGTCGTATCCGTAGCTCGAAAGTCCGTAGCTAACGACGCCGCGACCGATATTTTCCTCGCAAAAGGGCGCTATCATATCGTGCTGCTGCGACATCTGTCTGATCCATTTATCGCTTTTCAGTCCCATAAAATTTCCTTAAAATAATCAAAATTTTTCGCGCATTATAGCAGCAAAATAAAATATAATAAAAATTTTATGCTAGAATTTTGCTTAAATTATAAAAATTTTATCACTTTTTAAGGAGCAACTATGGGACTACTCAAGAAATTTGCGTTTATTACGTTTTTTATCGCGTCATCTTTGGCTGCTGCGAAGCCAAATATTTATATTTTAGCTACCGGCGGCACTATCGCGGGAAGCAGCGCAAGCGCTACGGAGGGTAACTATACCGCAGGCTCAAAGGGCGTAGAAGATATCTTATCGGCAGTACCGCAGCTGGGGGATTTAGCTACGATTAAAAGCGAGCAAATTTCAAATATCGGCTCGCAGGAGATGAATGATGAAATTTGGCTCAAGCTCGCAAACCGCGTAAGCGAACTGCTTACTAAAAACGACGTCGATGGCGTCGTCATCGTGCACGGAACCGATACGATGGAGGAGACGGCGTATTTTTTAAGCCTGGTAGTAAAATCTAAAAAACCGATCGTTTTGGTGGGCGCGATGCGAAACGCCGATTCGATGAGCGCGGACGGCCCGCTAAATATCTATAATGCCGTAAGCGTTGCGGCAGATAAAAACGCTCGCGAAAAGGGCGCTCTTGTAGTGATGAACGACGAGATTCACGCCGCGCGCGAGGTTACGAAAACAAATACTACTAACGTTGCGGCTTTTGCCTCGCCGAATTCCGGCAAAATCGGCACCGTAAATTATGGCGTCGTAAATTTCTATATGGCGCCGCTTCGCAAACACACCGTCGTAAGCGAATTTAATATCAAGGATATCAAGGCCTTGCCGCGCGTCGATATCATCTATGGACACGCGCAAGATAGCGGCGATTTGGTCGATGTAGCGGTGCAAAAGGGCGCTAAGGGCATCGTAGTCGCCGGTATGGGAAACGGAAATTTGTACCCCGACACGGAGGTTGCGCTTGCAAAAGCTAGCGAAGCGGGCGTGATCGTCGTACGCTCAAGCCGCACGGGCAGCGGCTCAACTAGCGTTAGCTCGGAGGTGGACGACGTAAAACTTGGCTTTCTAACCGCAGATAATCTAAATCCGCAAAAGGCGCGTGTGCTGCTGATGTTAGCCCTTAGCAAAACGAGCGATAAAGCGAAAATTCAGAGCTTTTTTGCGACACATTAACACATAGGGCTTCGCGTGGATAGAATTTCGGCGCGAGGCTTTAAAATAATATTTCGGCATAAAATTTTAAAGAAAAGCAAGGCACGGAATTTTCGCGCTCGGGGCTTGGGCGTAGAATTTCGGTCGTAAAATTAAGCGCTAAATTTTAAAGGATTTAAAATCATCCTGCGCCCTTGCGTCAAAATTTCGCGCTTTGCCTGCGAAGTTCGAGCTTAAAATGAACGAGGTAAATTGCAGCCTATAAATCCTTAAAATCAGTCCGCAAATTCTGTCGTAAATTTCGCTTTGCACTTCTTAAAAGTCCCGCAAAAATCCATTTAAAGAAACAATTATAAAAATTTAGCTAAAATTTCGCAAATTTTTTCAGGAGAAATTTATGACAAAAGCAGAAATCAAAGAGTTAATGGACTTTTTCGGAGAAAAGCAAGGCATTAACGAGCTAAAAATTAAAGATAAAGATTTTGAGATCGAGATAAAAAAATATGGCCCATGCGGTGGGAGCACGCCTCAGCTCGCCGCACCGGCACCCGCTCCGCAGCTTGCTGCGCCTGCGGTAAACGTGCTCGTGGGCGATAAGCCCGCCTCAAAAGGCGCGATGGATACGATCGACAGCCCGATGGTGGGCACTTTTTATAAAGCGCCGAGCCCCGGTGCGGCAGAGTTCGTAAGCGTGGGCCAGGTCGTGCATAAGGGCGATACAATCGGCATAATAGAAGCGATGAAGATTATGAACGAGATCGAGGCGGAATTCGACTGCCGCATCAAAAAAGCCCTCGTCGAGGACGGACAGCCGGTCGAATATGCTATGGCGCTGTTTGAGGTCGAGAAGCTATGAGGGAGCTTAAAAAAATTCTAATCGCAAATCGTGGCGAGATCGCCCTGCGCGCGCTTCGCACGATCCAAGAGATGGGCAAGCAAGCCATCGTCGTGCACTCCACCGCCGATCAGGACGCGCTTTACGTCAAATACGCCGACGCGTCGGTTTGTATCGGCGGACCACGCAGTAGCGATAGTTATCTAAATATCCCCGCGATCATCACAGCCTGCGAGTTAACGGAAGCCGACGCGATATTTCCGGGATACGGCTTTTTGAGCGAAAGTCAAAATTTCGTAGAAATTTGCGCTAAGCACGGCATTAAATTTATCGGCCCGAGCGTCGAGGCAATGACTTTAATGAGCGATAAAAGTAAAGCAAAGCAAGTAATGATGCGCGCGGGCATCCCCGTAGTGCCGGGCAGCGACGGCGCGATCGCAAGCGTCGAAGAGGCGCGCAAACTAGCCGCCGAAATCGGCTATCCCGTCATCATCAAAGCCGCAGCCGGTGGCGGTGGGCGCGGAATGCGCGTGGTCGAGCGCGAAGAGGATATCGAAAAGCTCTTTTGGTCGGCAGAGAGCGAAGCAATGAGTGCATTCGGCGACGGCACGATGTATATGGAAAAATATATCACAAACCCGCGCCACATCGAGGTTCAGGTCTTAGGCGACGAGCACGGACACGTCGTGCATATCGGCGAGCGCGACTGCTCGATGCAGCGCCGCCATCAAAAGCTAATCGAAGAGAGCCCGGCCGTAATCTTAGATGAGCCGACGCGAAAAAGTCTGCACGAAACGGCGGTTCGCGCCGCTAAGGCGATCGGATACGCAAGCGCGGGAACGTTTGAGTTTTTATACGATAGCAAGGACAAGAAATTCTATTTCATCGAGATGAATACCCGCCTGCAGGTCGAACACACCGTAAGCGAGATGCGAAGCGGGCTCGATCTGATCGAGTGGATGATCCGTATCGCGCAGGGCGAGAAACTGCTTCCTCAAAGCGAGATAAAATTTAGCGGGCACGCGCTTGAGTGTCGCATCACCGCTGAGGACTCCAAAAGCTTTATGCCAAACCCGGGTAAAATCACAAAATACGTCGCTCCGGGCGGCAGAAACGTGCGTATGGACAGCCACGTCTATGAGGGCTACTCGGTGCCGCCTTACTACGACAGCATGATCGGCAAGCTCATCGTTTACGACAAGGATCGCGAGCGCGCGATCGCGAAGATGAAGGTCGCGCTAGATGAGCTCATCATCGGCGGCATAAAATCGACGCGCGATTTTCATCTTAGGATGATGAACAACCCCGATTTCGTGGATAATAACTACGACACAAATTACCTAGCCAAGCACTGAATTTAAAATTCCAAGGGATGATACTCTTGGAATTTTAAAATTTATTTGAAATTCTGTATTCAAGATTCCGTTTGAAATTTTATATTTAAAAATCTACTTGAAATTTTGTTTTAAAATTTTATCGCGCCACGCTTTAAAGTTTGCTATTAAATTTGCCGCTAAATCTAGGTGGTGAGGTGCGAGATACGCCATTGTTGCCGCTTATATATTTTACGGCGAGATTGACGGCGGGTTTGGTTTAAATTTTATATTCTGCGGCGGTTGAAATTTAGAATACGTGTCTTGCTACTGCAAATATTTGCTCTTGTCCATGCGGTTTGGCGCTGGTATGCGCCGCCACGGTATTTTACTTTCATACTTAGCGACCGAGTTAAATTTAGTATTACGCGCTCTATGATTTATTTCGGCGACCGGCTGCCGATGTACGCGAGTAAGCAGTATAAAATTTACCGCGCGCGCCGCTCGCGTCCGTTTGGCGTAAATTTTACCGCGCTCGTCGTTGCGAGCGTGAAGTAGTATCGAGCTGCAAATTTTAAACTATCTCGCCGCACGTGCTAGAGGTGGTCATCTGCTTCGCGGGCAAAGCGCGCTAGGTCTTTAACCGTCAAATTTCAAACCCCGAATTCCTCGTAAAATTTATTTAGATAATCGGCGTAGTAAAAGTTTTGATTTTTAGCGTCAAATTTGCCCGCCAGTTCCAAAGCCGTTTTGTAGTCGCTTTCATCGCCGAACGCGCTAACTGCGATGAAAAATCGCAGGTCGTTCAGATCGTCGTTGCTATCGAGTATGGCGTGCGAATGCTTACGCGCCAAGCTTAGTGCTGTTTCGTGCTCTCCCAGCCTAACAGCGATCTCGATTAGCGGTGCGATCTGATTTATGAAGCGAGGATCTGACTCGATCATTGCAGCGGCCTTTGGCAGCAAAGCCGTCGCTTCCTCTATCCTACCTAGTGCTACCATACTAAATAAGATCGGCGCGTAGGTTGTGTATGGTACTTTGATACAACCTAGCTCGCCCGAGATTATCGGCGTAGCTAACTCCAGTGCCGCCTCATACTCGCCCGCAAAATTTAAATACGTGATCTCGCTCGATGCCTCGCACGCCTCGCAGCCGTCCATATCGTCTTTGGCTAGCTTTTTCCACATCTTGTAGTTTGCTTTCGCCTCTTTAGACTCGCCCATGTCAATGTTTTGATTCGTCAAAGCCTTGTAATAGCGTGATAACGAGAGCCCTTCTATGCTCTCGTAGTAAAACAGCATCGTCTCGTTCATCTCGTCTATAAACTCTTTTTCTATCATAGAGCTTTTAGCGGCGTCTGGAGCTATCCATCTAAATTTCCATAGGCAGTCCACGAAGCAGACAAAATTCGAATATTCCTTCTTTTCCAAATTTTTTGCGATATAATCTGTGAGCCACATTAGCGCCTTCATTCTTAAAAACGCACCGAATTTTTCAATTTCATCATTCACTATAAAATCACAAATTTGAGTGGCAAATGCAAAATTTTTCGCTCTTATGGCGTCTCTTATTGCGCTATTGAGACATTCCTCTTTATCTGCCATACTTTTAAGCCCATTTAGCTCTTCATAAAGCCCCTCTAGCGAGCCCTGTTCCATCCTTGCTCCTCGTTAAATTTTGCGATAATTATATCCGTTTAATCTGAAGCTAAGCGGCTCATCGCGATTTTAAAGCCCAAAAGGCAAAATGAAATTTAAGCGCTATTTTTAAAACAGTTCTGTTCGCGTGCTATTTCAGCGCCCTATTTGCCGCCGCGATAAGTAAATTTCAGCTTTGTTATATAAATTTAATATTAAAATGCCGTATTCATAAATTTTTTAAGAAAAGGGGAATTTATGGACATAAACATACAGCGCCTTAAAAGCGAGTTCGAGCAGATAAGCCGCTTCGGGGCTTTGGCGGGCGGCGGGCTTACGCGGCTTGCATTTTCGCGCGAGGACAAAGAGGCGCGCGACTTCCTCATATCGCTACTTCAAAAAGAAAATTTCAAGATCAAAATCGACGATGCGGGCAATATTTTCGCTAAATTTATTGACGTTAAAAATCCCGATCTGCCGTCCGTCAGCGCTGGCTCGCATATCGATAGCGTACCGCAGGGCGGCTTTTACGACGGCACGCTAGGCGTCATGGCGGCCTTAGAGGCAATCCGCGCGGTGCGAGATAGCGGCGAAAAGCTTGCGCGACCGCTAGAGCTCATCGTCTTTGTTTGCGAGGAATCAAGCCGCTTTAAAATGGCTACCGTAGGCAGCAAGATAATTAGCGGCAAGCTCTCGCGGCAGCGGCTGGGCGAGCTAAAGGATAAAGACGGAATTTCGCTGTTTGATGCGATGCAGAGTTTCGGGCTAAATCCCGCAAATTTAAAAAGCTGCATCCTGCCGAAGTCCAGCTTTCATAGCTATATTGAGCTTCATATCGAGCAAGGGCCGGTATTGCAGAGGCGGGGTATCCCAGTAGGCATCGTCACGGGTATCGCCGCGCCCGTGCGATACGAGCTGCGGATCGAGGGCAGAGCCGATCACAGCGGCGCTACGCCGATGGATATGCGCTGCGACGCCCTAGCTTGCGCTAGTGAGATCGTTTTAAGCGCGGAGAGGATCGCCAAGGAGGGCAAAACCACGGTCGCGACGACGGGCTATGCAAACGCGCTACCCGGCGTGCTAAACGTGATCCCGGGCTCCTGCACGCTAGGTCTTGACATACGCGATATAGACGAGGAAGCGCTTAGGGCGGCGGATGATCAAATTTGCGCCGCGATAGATGAAATTTGCGCTCGCAGAGGGTGCAAATTTGAACTAAAAAATCTCATCAAGGATCGCCCCGTAAAGCTAAGCGAGGAGATGATAGATCTTCTTGAGAGCTGTGCCGGCGAGCTTAAAATTCCAAGCCTAAGGCTTCCTAGCGGCGCGGGACATGACGCGATGAATATGACGGAGCTTGCGGATCGCGTGGGGATGCTTTTCGTGCCGTGCAAGGACGGCATCAGCCACAACGTAAATGAAAGCATAAACTGGCACGACGCGTTTGCCGCTACGAAGGTTTTGGCCGCGGCGATGTTAAGCTTAGCTAAAAAATAAAGGAGAAAAGATGGATGCTATCGCACAAAAAGTAGAGGCGCTAAAAAGCGAGATGATAGGGGATCGCAGGTTTTTTCACTCGCATCCCGAGACGGGCTGGTTTACCTTTTTTACGACCGCGGTTATCGCAGATCGTATGCAGCGCCTGGGCTATGAGATAAAGCTCGGTCGCGAGGTGGTAAAGGCTGAAGCCAGACAGGGTGTAGGCAGTAAGGACGCCTGCGAGAAGGCGAAGCAGCGCGCCAAAGAGCTGCTAAACGCAGATCAGATAAAATTTCTTGATGCGATGGAGGATGGGCTAACGGGTCTCGTAGCCGAAATAGACACGGGGCGCGCGGGCAAGACGGTCGCTTTTAGATTTGACATAGACGGCGTGGACGTGACCGAGAGCACGGACGCGGACCACCGCCCTTTTAAGGAGGGCTTTCGCTCCGATATTAGCGGCATCACGCACGCGTGCGGGCACGATGGGCATATCACGATGGGGCTTGCTTTAGCGAAGCTCATCGCGCAGAGCCTAGACGATTTTAGCGGTAAATTTAGATTTATCTTCCAAACCGCCGAGGAGGGCACCAGAGGCGCCGTAGGTATGGAAGCTGCGGGCGTCACCAAGGGCGTGGATTATCTGCTGGGCGGTCATATCGGCTTTCAGGCTACTACCATGAGAGGCATCATCTGCGGTACCAAAAAGCTGCTCGCGACCACTAAATTTGACGTAAATTTAAAGGGTAAGTCCGCTCACGCAGCGGGCGCACCGCAAAACGGAGCCAATGCTCTGCTCGCCGCAGCCGAGATGGCGCTTGATATGCACGGCATAACCAGGCACGCAGACGGCGTCACGCGTATCAACGTCGGCGTGCTGCGCGCGGGCGAAGGGCGCAACGTCATAGCGCCCAACGGCTATCTCGCGTGCGAGACGCGCGGCGAGAGCACGGAGCTAAATGAGTTTATGAAGGCCAAATGCATGGACATAGTGGAGGGCGTTTCTAAAATTTACGGCGTCAGCTACGACGTGCAGGTTACGGGCGGCACCGCGGGCGGCGATAGCGACGAGGATAGCACGCAGCTTTACGAAGATGCGGCGAAGGCGTCGCCGTTTATCGACGATGATAAAATCGTAAGGGAGTTAAATTTCGGCGCATGCGAGGACTTCGCGCATTTTATGCGCTCGGTGCAAGATGCGGGCGGCAAAAGCGGATATCTGATGATCGGCACGACGCTTGCGGCGGGACATCACAACGCCAAATTTGACTTCGACGAGGACTCGCTGCTTGCGGGAGTGGACGTGTATCTGCGCTGCGCGTATAAGCTAAACGGCAAAGCTTAAGGAAGGCGGCATGAAAAGAGCACTACTTCTAAGCGCTTCTAGTTACAAAGACAGCGGCTATCTGAACCACTGCAAGGGGTGGATCAAGGAATTTTTAGGAGGTCTTTGGGAGGATGAAATTTTATTCATTCCGTTTGCGGGCGTTAGGCGCACGAACGAGCAATACGAGCAGAAGGTCGCGGACTGCTTGGAGAGTAACAATATCAGATCGATCCATCGATTCGCCGATATGAAAGCTGCCGTTAAAAATGCCAAATCGATCTGCATCGGCGGCGGCAATACCTTCGTGCTGCTAAACGAGCTTTATAAATTTGATCTTTTAGGCGCGATCAAAGACGCCGTGGACGGCGGCACGCCGTATTTCGGCTGGTCTGCGGGCGCAAACGTCGCGGGCAAGACGATGATGACCACCAACGACATGCCGATCGTCTTCCCGCCTTCGCCGGTAGCTCTTGGGATTTTTCCGCACCAGATCAACCCGCACTTTATAAGCGGTAAAATTTCAAACCACAACGGCGAGAGCAGGGAGGAGCGGCTGGAGGAGTTTTTGATCGTCAATCAAAATGACAGCGTCTATGCTATGCCCGAGGGTAGCGCGTTTTTGATAAACGGAAACGAGTGTGAGGTGATGGGGCATGCGGACGTGCTAAAATTCGAGTATAAAAAAGAGATCTCGCGCATCGCCGTGGGAAGTAAATTTAAAATTTAAAAGGAGTTATCGTGCAGACGTTTAGGCTATTTTTGGCGCTTGCGGGTATCGTCGCAGTCGTCGCTTTACTGATCATGAAGAAGGATACTAAAACCGTGCTTATCGGCGTGGGTTTGGTGCTGTGCGTGCTTTGTCTAAAGCCGCTGGACGGGCTGGGCGCCTTTACCTCGTATATGACTAAAGCAGGTCTTATTAAGGCGATATGCGCCAGCATGGGTTTTGCCTTCGTGATGAAATTTACCGGCTGCGACCGCGCGCTCGTAAATTTACTCACTAGACCCCTCGGCAATATCGGATTTTTATTGATCCCTATCGTCGTGGCGCTTACATATTTTATCAATATCGCTATCCCTTCCGCTGCGGGCTGCTCGGCTGCGGTCGGCGCTACGCTGATCCCCGTGATGATGGCTGCGGGCGTTAAGCCTGAGATGGCGGGAGCTGCGGTATTTGCGGGCACTTTCGGCGGCGTTTTGAGCCCGGGCTCGGCGCATAACGTATTCGTAGCCGATATGGTAAAGGCGCACAACCCATCTTACACGGTTCAAGACGTCATCGCCGTGCAGTTTTCCAGCGCGATTACCGCTTTGATCGTGGTTTTGATCGTAATGAGTATAACGGCGATAGTTTGCAAAGACTACACCAAGGGGGTGAATTATCTCGCACAAAAGGAGGGCGGCGTAAATTCCGTTGCGTCAAATTCCGCCGACGGTTCAAATTTAGACGCGCAGCCTCAAAAGATAAACGTCTTATACGCGCTTATGCCGTTAGTGCCGCTAGTGATCTTGGTAATCGGCGGCACGAGTCTAAATCAGGTCTCTTTCCTAAAATGGACGAAGATGGGCGTTGCCGAGGCGATGCTACTGGGCGCTATCCTCACCATCGCCGTTACTCTAACCGATCCTCAAAAAATTACGAAGGAATTTTTCAAAGGCATGGGTAGCGCGTATGCCGAGATCATAGGTATCATCATCGCTGCGGGCGTCTTCGTCGCGGGGCTTAGCGCGTGCGGCGCGATCGATTTCGTAATCGAGTGGCTTAAGAACGAGCAGGGCTACGTAAAATTCGGCGGAACCTTCGTGCCGTTTTTTATGGGCGTCGTAACGGGCTCGGGAGACGCGGCGTCGATGGCGTTTAACACCGCCGTGACCGTGCACGCCGACGCGCTGGGTTTTGAGCAAGATAAGCTCGGTATGGCGGTTGCGATAAGCGGCGCGCTAGGCAGGAGCGCATCGCCGATTGCGGGCGCTTGTATCGTTTGCGCGGGACTTGCAATGGTAAGTCCTATTCAGATCGCTAAAAGAACGGCTCTAGGGATGTTTATATCCGTCTGCGTCATCGCATTTGTCATTTTATAAAAGGCTCATTTGTGGATATCGTGCAGAGGTTTTTAAACTACACTAAGATCAACACCACCACGAATAGAGCCGCGGGTGCTGCGGGCATAATGCCCTCAAACCCCAAGGAGCTCGAGCTGGCGGGTTTCATAAAAAACGAGCTCGAAGCTCTGGGCATAAAAAATATCAGCCTTAGAGAGAAGTCGATTTTGATCGCTAAAATTCCTTCAAATTTAGACGCGCCCGCTCCGAGCGTGGCGTTTTTTGCCCACCTCGATACCAGCGCCGAGCAGAGCGGCGACACCAAGGCGCAGATCGTAAGATACGAAGGCGGCGATATCTGCCTGAATAAAGAGCTAGAGATCTATCTTAAAGAGAGCGAAAATGAGGAGCTGCAAGATTATAAAGGAGATGAGATCATCGTAACGGACGGCACCAGCTTGCTAGGCGCCGACGATAAGGCGGCGATCGCTGCGATCGTAAATGCGCTGGAATTTTTCGTCCAAAATCCGCAGATCAAGCACGGCGAGATAATCGCTTGCTTCGTGCCGGACGAGGAGCAGGGCTTGCGGGGCGCAAAGGCGCTGGACGTAAGCGAGGTAGGCGCGGATTTTGGCTACTGCCTTGATTGCTGCGGCATCGGCGAGTTTATCTACGAGAATTGGAACGCGGGCGATTGCGTCGTTACCTTCAAAGGCCAGTCCGCTCATCCGATGAACGCCAAGGGCAAGCTCGTAAATTCCTTGCTTTTGGCGCATAAGTTTATCTCGCTGCTGCCTGCGGGCGAGGCGCCCGAATACACCGATGGCAAGGAGGGCTATTTTTGGGTCAAGGAGCTTAGCGGCAACAGCGCAAAGACAGTCCTAAAGATCGACGTGAGGGAATTTGACGAGAAAAGATATGAGCAGCGTATGGAATTTTTGCAAAAGACGGCGGACGGGCTTCGCGCGATCTGGGGCGATCGGATCGAAATTTCGCTAAACGATCGCTATAAAAACGTCTATAACTTTTTGAAAAACGACGATGCGCCAGCAATTCGCTTTGCGAAACAGGCTTTTAAAAGCCTAAATATTGAGCCCAAGACCAAGCCTATGCGAGGCGGCTACGACGGCGCCGTCATCTCCGCAAAGGGGCTGCCGTGCCCGAACCTCTTTACCGGCGGGCATAATTTCCACTCGATCTACGAATACCTGCCCGTAGGCTCTTTAAAAGCGGCGAGCGAGGTGGTTAAGCAGATCATAACGCTAGCAGCGGCGCGAGCTTAGCTCGGGCGCTTTCTACTCCACGCGTAGATTTGGCTTTAAATTTAATTCGTTCATTCCGCCGTGAAATTTTACCTGCTCGGCGGAATTTTATCTAACGGACGGAATTTTGCCGAGCAAGGCGGAATTTTGTTTTACTAAGCGGAATTTCACGCGGCTATGAAATTTTGCTCTGCTCTGCTGAGCGCGCGGCTTGGCGAGATCAAAAAGGCGCGTTGTAAAAATTTTACTGCGTCCTGTGCTTTACAGCCCGCTTATTGTCGCGTCTTTAATGCTATTCACAGACGGTGCGACCGCGCATTTTTTGCAGCCTGCGCGACAAGCTGCGGCAAATTTTATATTTCGACGATTTAGATGGCTAGCAGACACGCGCCGTATTGACCGGCAAAATTTTATCCCCGCAGCCGGCAGAGCGGACGTTTTTAGTGCAAGCGAGATCTGTTTTTCGGGGCGACACAGCGTCGTAAACGGGTCTTAAAAATGGCGCGGAATTTCT
>NZ_CALEDC010000122.1 GCF_937949835.1 uncultured Campylobacter sp. | reverse complement strand
TTGCGATTAATTTTTATCGCTAGCTTTGCTGACGAAGCCGCATTTGCTTTGCCGCGGCTAGCGAAAGCAAATATAACTGCGGCTAGTGGGGTTAGCGGTCGCGGCAAGCTCACCGGTCTATCTTTAAGCGCGCGAGTTTGGAATTTCCATGCTTACCATTTTCGATTGCGTCGCAAAATTTTGCATAAATTTGCACTTAAGATTTCCGCTTGCACGCTAAATTTTAAATTCCAAGGAGCGCAGATGGCGTTTGAAAATACAATCATCACTAAAGAGGATGATGAGAAGTATGGATTGAGTAAAATTTACTACAAATATAATCCATACTATGAGACTTTTATTAATGAGCTGCGATGGACTATCGATAGGGAGAGAGATTGCTGGGCTTGGTTTCTTTATAGCTTCCCAGGCTATGAACACGACCACGATTACGATACAAAGTCTATTTGGATCTTATATCATAAAGGTGAAATTATAGAGATGATTATAGATCATGAGGTCAATATTGATAGAAAAGTAGTTCCAGAGGAATTTCATAGGATTTGGAAACTCCTAGATTTAAAACCAAATCATACGCAAAGTTTTAATAAGCAAGATATTTTATGCCTGTTAAAAGAAATTTTGGAAGTATATAGGGACTGTGACTTGTGGAAATCGGAGCCGAATTATACTATGGAACTACAAGACCTAACTGATTGCGGCGCAAAATAGGGCTTCAAATTTAACTCTATTTTAGCCCCGCATAAAACTAAATTTCATGGAATTCTAAAATTTCTTGTAAATAAAATTTATCAAAATCATCGATGCGAGCGCCTCTATGAGCGAGGCGATGATCATCGCGAAGTATATCTCTTGCGAGATCGCGGCGGTAGAGTAAAAGAGCGTCGCCGTGGCGATCACTAGCGTCAGAGGCATAGAAAGCGATAGCGCGAAAAGCGCCGCACCTTTGCGGCCCAGGGTGCTTAAAAACGTAGCGCTCGCAAGCAGCCTGATGCCAAACATCAGCGCCGCTAGGCTTACGGCAAAGCTCATCACTCCGGGCATAAGGAGCGCTTCTAGCTTGATCACGGCTCCGGT
>NZ_CALEDC010000121.1 GCF_937949835.1 uncultured Campylobacter sp. | reverse complement strand
ACGATTAATAAAATATAATCGTAAAACGGGATGTAAAAATGTGCTTTAGAGCGCGGGCGAAACGGAAAAAGCGAAAAAATTATAAAAACAGCGAATGCCAAGTGGATCGAGCGCGCGATATTCGTATTTAGCGTAAAATATGCGATGTAAAGCTGAAAGACCGACCACGCGAAGCAGACCAGCGTCACGAGCCAGAAGAGCTTTTTAGAGGTAAATTCTCTACTTTTTACCTCTAAAACCTGCTCGTCGTTTTGTGTAGATTTCTCCATCAACTAGCCTATTTCAGCAGCCCGGCTTCTTTATACACCGCCTCTGCCGCAGGATGAAGCGGCGCACTAAGCCCCTCTAAAAGGGATTCTTTGCTTACCAAATTTAACGCAGGGTGTAGCTTTTTATACTCGTCAAAATTATCAAGTATCGCCTTAACTACCGCTCTAACCGCCTCGTCGCTTTGGCTAGCGTCGGTTACTAGCACGGCCTTTACGCCGATAGTCTGTGTATCGTGATCTACGCCGTCATACATTTTTGCAGGGATTACACCTTTAGCAAAATACGGATATTTTTCTATGATCTTTTTGATATGCTCATCGTCGATGCCGACCAAGTCGATAGGAAGCGAAGTCGCCGCATCGGTGATATTTGCGGTCGGATGTCCTACGACGTAGAAGTATCCGTCGATCTTCTTATCTTTTAGCGCCATAGGGCATTCTTGCGCGGTTAAGACGCCGTGTTGGGCGAGCTTTTTGAGATCGAAGTCATAGTTTTCAAAAACTATCGTGCTGGTTAGCTCGTTGCCGCTGCCTGGATTTCCGATATTGATCTTTTTGCCCGCAGCGTCGCCGTAGGCTTTGATACCGCTCTCCTTAGAGACGACGAAAGCCAAAAGCTCCGGATAGATCGAAATTACGGAGCGTAAATTTTTATCCGCCGCGCCTTGAAATTTGCCCGTACCGTTGTATTTATCATAGACGACGTCGCTTTGAACGAAGCCGAAATTTAGCTCTTTTTTAAGCACGTTATTGACGTTATACGTCGAGCCGCCCGTCGATTGCACGGAGCATTTCATATTTTTATCCATATTTACCAAGCGGCAAATCGCGCCGCCTACTGGATAATAGGTGCCGGTCATACCGCCGGTGCCGATATTGATGAACTCCTTAGCGCCTGAAACGCTAGCTAGTAAGGCCAAACCGGCCAAAGCAACAGAAAATTTTTTCATCTTTGCTCCTTTTTGAGTTAAAAGTTTGAAAGTATTGCTAAATTTCTATAAAATTCTAATAAAAACAGATCGAATTTCGCGCAAATTTACGATTTTACACATCGCGGCGCAGGTGATTTAATATCAAAGTAGCTCGGCGATCTGCTCTGATATGCGGAATTTTACCGCGATAAAATTCTAAGCTTGAAATCCAAACGCCCGTGGATAAAATTTAACGCTATAAATTTCAAGCCTTAATAACTCACGCCGCTAAGATACAGCCCGTTCGGCGGAAAGGGGATTCTACTAAGCGCTCGCGAGAAGCTGATCTTGCGCCCGCTCTGCACGGATTTTAGGGCGTTTGCGACCATCAGCCGCACCTGCGCTCGCAAAAATCCGTTGGCTTTAAAATTTATCAAGGTTAAATTTCTAAAAGAGTAGGCGCGCGCGACGTAGAGCTCGCGTACCGGGCTTTTTATGTCGCTGCCGCTTTTCATAAACTCGCTAAAATCGTGCTCGCCGACGAAATTTGTAAGCGCAGCATTGAGCGCGGCAAGATCTACTCGAGGATAAAACACGCAAAAATCGCTAAGAAAGGGGCTGGGGCGTCCGTGGTTTAAAACGTAGCGATAGCAGCGCGCCACGGCGTCGTAACGCGGATGAAAATCGCGCGGCACCGGGCTGATGTGTTGCACAAAAATATATGGCGCGCAGTGGCGGTTGATGAGCTCTTTTAGGCGCGGTAGCTCCCAATGCACGGTGCATTCGACGCAGCTTACTTGGCGCAGTGCGTGCACCCCTTTATCGGTGCGCGAGCTGCTGATGAGCGGCGCAAAGATCCCCACTCGCCCCAAAGCCGCGCGTAGCACGTCCTCAACGCCGCGCCCGTGGGGCTGAGACTGTGAGCCGCTAAATTTCGAGCCGTCGTAGGAATAGACGAGTTTGAGCTTTACGCGATCTGAGTTCGCGCTCGAGGCATATGCGCACGCATCTGCGGGGGTATTTGGCGCGGCGCTTATTTTGCCGATGTGCGCAAGCTCGCTCGCTGAGAAGTCGCTTGTGGGCGCGCTTTTGATAATATTTTTGAGTTCGGACGCGCTTGCTGGCGTGTTTGCGGGGGCGTCCGCTTTGTGGGCGGCATTTGCCTTGCGGGAGTCTGCAACGCGGGCGGACGCGGGACGGGTAGTGTAAAATTTTGCGACGGGCGACATATAGATTTTTAAAGCGTCGCCGCTCGACTCATTAGCTTTCGCAGCGTTTGCTGCGCAAATATCCGAAGCGACGGCATTTGTGGAATTTTTGCAGGCGGAATTTAAATCCGCCCCGCGCGCGGTCTTTTTGGTGTAAACGGCGTCCAAATTCCGCTTGGCTCTTTCGTGATTCAAACCGCAATCGGGCGCAGTATAGGTAGCCGTATCGCTTGCCGTATCTGCGAGAGCGGAATTTTTAAAATTTGAAATTTCATCTCTTGAAATAAAATCCTGCTCGCCGTTTTGCGCTTCATGCTTTAAATTTACGCCACGCAAAATTTTAGAGGCGCTAGCCTTGCTCGCTGAAATTTT
>NZ_CALEDC010000120.1 GCF_937949835.1 uncultured Campylobacter sp. | reverse complement strand
CGCTTATGAAACCGGCGGAATTTTTAGAGCTTTGCTGTAAAATTTCATCGTATTTACCGGCTCTTAGCTCATCTTCTATCTTGTTTCTGTAAGCGCGAAACGAAAAATATACCGCGCCGAATGCGCCTAAAAATCCGACCTCCAAGCTAAGAAGCCACGCAAGCGCCCGCACGCCGAAAGAGCCCGAGCCGAAAAATCCTGCGCCGCAAAGCGCTAGCCCAAGCAGGGCAAACGCCGCGTTTAGCGCGCAGTATATGAGCAAAAATCGCCTATTCAATCTCGCTCATCCCATTCATCATCATCGTCAAAATTTTTCGGATCCGCCTTGTATTTCGGATCGTCCTCGAGCTCTTTTAGTCTCGAATTTAGCGCCTTGCACGCGCGGTAAACGTTTAAAAAAGCCGCCGCGATGCCGATAGCGATGCCGAACCAGAGCAGAAGCAGCGAGCCCGTGAGGTGTCGCAGCCCAAGCCCGATCGCTACGCCGATGCCGATCGCTACGACGATTGAGATGCCTAGGCTGATGTCGCAGGCGCCCTTTACGATTTTGTTTAAATTTTTCGTTACTCTCATCTAAAATCCGTAAAATTTTAAAATGCAGCCCTTAAAGCGCCGCCATCGCTTCGTCTGCGGCGTTTAGCGCAAAGTCGATCTGCGCTTCGTTCATCGTGGCGCAGATAAAGCCCGTCTCAAATTGACTAGGCGCCAAAAATACGCCGTGCTTAATCATCTCGCCGTGAAATTTCGCAAAGCGCGCGGTGTCTGCCCGCAAAGCGCCGTCATAGTCGCGTACCTCTTCGTCTGTGAAAAAGTATCCGAACATCGAGCCTACGCAGGCGGTTTGCAGCGCGATGCCGCGGCGCTGCGCTATGGCGCAAAGCCCGTCCGTAAGCCTGCGCGCAAGCCCCCCGAGCCTTTCGTAAAGGCCGCTGCTAGCGTAAATTTTACTTAGGCTAGCGATGCCCGCAGCCATTGCAACGGGGTTTCCGCTTAGCGTGCCTGCTTGATACACCGCTCCTAGCGGGCTTAGCATATCCATGATCTCGCGCTTACCCGCAAATGCCGCCACGCTCATGCCGCCGCCGATGACCTTGCCGAAGGTTACTAAATCGCCGCGGATGCCGTAGATGCCGTAGCTACCCAGCTCGCTCGCGCGAAAGCCGCTCATTACCTCGTCGATTATAAGTACGATCTTTTTCTCGTCGCACAGCGCGCGAAGCTCGGTCAAAAATTCGGGACTCGCCGGCACCAAGCCCATATTTCCCGCGATAGGCTCGATGATGATCGTGCCGATGTCGTTTTGCGCTAGGACGTCCTTTACGCTTTGTATGTCGTTGTATCTGGCTAGGTAGGTGTTTTTTGCGACGTCCTGCGGCACGCCCGCGCTGCTTGCGTTACCGAAGGTGCTTGCGCCGCTGCCCGCTTTGACGAGCAGGCTGTCGCTGTGGCCGTGGTAGCAGCCCTCAAATTTTAAAATTTTATCCCGTCCGCTAAAGGCGCGCGCAAGACGGATCGCGCTCATCGTAGCTTCCGTGCCGCTGCTGGTAAAGCGGATCTTATCTAGGAAATCGAAATTTTTTAGCACCAGCGAGGCAAGCTGCGTCTCAAGCGGGCTGGATGCGCCGAAGCTTAGCCCTTTTTTGGCGGTTTGCACGACGGCGCGTTCGATGTCCGCATCGGCGTGACCGAAGATGAGCGGGCCCCAGCTCTGCACGAAGTCGAGATATTTTTTACCCTCGACATCGTAGATGTACGAGCCCTCGCCGCGATCCACCATAAAAGGCTCGCCGCCTACGTTGCCGAATGCTCGCACAGGCGAATCGACGCCGCCCGGGATAAGTTTTTGTGCTGCTAAAAATTCGTCGTGATTATTCATTTTTTCTCCTTCTTTTTGGGTTGATTTATCGATTTTATATATTTGTAGATGATGATGATCTCATTTTGCGTCAGGAAGTAGCTCGGCATCACGTCGCGCGAGCTGCTGATCCCGTCGGCGAGCTCCTGAAGCGAAAGATTGTTGATCGGCGGCGCGTTTAGGGCGCGTTCGTAGTAGGCGCCCGCAGTGCGGTTAAATTCTTTATACGTCGCGATCAGCGAGCCCTCACCCTTTTCGCCGTGGCACTTGTCGCAGCCGATGCCGCGGGGGTTTTTATACAGCATCGCGCCGTATTCTTCGTCGGTGATGAAGCTCTCGGCTTGTGCGCCGCGAGGTAGAAAACATATGGTCGCGTTTAAAAACAGCGCTAAAAATATGAAATTTCGCATTTTCTCGTTTCGAATTTTTGGCGCAATAATATAAAAAATGTGCTTAAATTTCATAACGCAGCTATCTTTTCGATCCCCTCGAAATAAAAGACGTTTAGCTCATCCTGCCTGCGGTAGAGGAATTTTAGCCCGTGCGCCTTGGCGATATTATCGACGATGTAAAGCCCCAGGCCGAAGCTTTGTTTGGCGTTCGTGCCCTTGACGAAGGCCTCTTTGTAGTAGCTAAAGTCCTTCTGCAGCGGCTCGCCGAGCGTTATGAAGTCCATCGTTTGGGCGTCTAAGCGGATTAAAATTTTACCGTCTGCGGCGTATTTGACGGCGTTGTCGATTAAATTTTTCACCGCGACGCAAAAGAGCTTCAGATCGACGTTTAAGCTCAGGCCTAGCGGATTTTGCAGCGTGACGCAGCAGGGCTCGATCATCGCGATATTAAGCGCTTCTTTTAAAATTTCATCCATTGAAAAAATTCCGCGTTCGACTAGCGCCGTGCCCGCAGTCGCGCGCTCGACAGCCGCAAATTCGTTGATTAAGCTCTCCAGTCGCTCAAAGACCGAGATGAGACGCTCCTGATTTTTACCGTGCTCGATCATCTCGACGGCGATGCGACCCTTTGTTATAGGAGTTTTGAGCTCGTGCATTATGTTTCGCAAAAACAGATGGCGCGATTCGTTAAGCTTATTTATCTGCGTAACCGCCTCGTAAAATGCGTGCGAAACCTCAGAAATTTCGTCGTTTCCTACGCTTACGTCCTTGATCTGAAGATCGCCTTTAGCAAATTTATCGATCTGGCGCTTAAGCTTGCGAAGAGGGCGAATTTTGCGGATGATGAAGATATATGCAAGCAGGATGATCACCAAAATGACGCCGTAGATCGCTTTGAAAATATCGTAGCGGTAAGGCTGATACTCCTTGTCATTTAAAAGCCGCGTCTCGCCAGCGTGAGTGATTTTTAAGTAGTGCTTGCGCTTAAACAGCAAGATGTCCGCAGAGCCGATGTCTGCGGAGATGCTATCTAAAATTTCGGCGCCTTTAATGATCTCATCGCGCTTGGCTTCATCGCGGATGGTCGAAAACTCGAAATTTGCAACCTGACGGTCGTATTCGACATCGCTGATGAGCTTACTCATTTGATATAGGTTCGCGCGCGCAACGATAGAGTATTTGGAGTTTAGTTCGCGGGTGTAGTTTTGCTGATCGTAGCCGATGAGCCAGAGTAGAGCGAGCGAAACGCCCACGGCAGCGAGCGCGAAGATGAACGTGATGGTATAAAAAATCGACGATCTTACTTTCATTAAATTTATATGATCCTTAAATTTTTAAAATTTCAAAGCTTTGAAGCCGCGGGCTTGCTTTGCTTTGAAGCGCGGGCTTGCTTTGCTTTGGCGCGCGGACCGGCGTGCCCAGCTTTAAATTTGCAACGCGTCTTAAAGGCACAGCGCGTAAATTTTAAAATTTA
>NZ_CALEDC010000119.1 GCF_937949835.1 uncultured Campylobacter sp. | reverse complement strand
GAAATTTTATTCTGTTTGACTTGTAATTCATCAAAATCCTCTTTATATAATATACGGCTGCAAAAAGACAATATAAAAAACGAAAATTAAGTTTAACGAATATATAATTAGTCACCATTTAAAAGGAGAGGAAATGAAACGAATTTTTTTGTTGAGCCTTACGGCTATCGTAGGTTTGGGTCTTACCGGATGCAAGGAGGACGAGCCTAAAAAAACAATTGCAGATTATCTGCTTGCGCCGCTAGAAGCAAAAGCGAAACTAGAGCTTTGCGAGAAAATGCAGCCAAAGGATGTTATCAACGATAAAGAGTGCAATAATGCAAGCGAGGCGAAAAAATATTTAGCGCATATGAACGGACTTCTAGATGGAAAATGGTATGAAGTGGATTACTTTATAAAACATCCTGAACAGATTAGCGAGGATCTTAAAAAATAACAATCAAATTTTTGAAAGTAGTAGCGCAAATACGCTAATAATTTTTTCCCAAAGCGGGATTTGAAAAGAGAGAGTGGAAGTCTTAACGGCGAGCATTAAGTAGCTTCAAATTTTTCAAATTTTCTTTGCAGCTTTTATAGCCGCGTGCGGTCAAATATCAGATATGACTTTTGTCGCAGGCGGCTCGATAAAAACCTTACTTGACTTACTGCGCTTACGCAGCGTTTAAATTTAATCTCACCAGCGGCTGCGCTAAATTTTAAAATTTTAAGCTAGCCATTTTAAAGACTCGTTATCTGCGCAAGTGCGTGCAGACGGGCGCATGCAAGAAATAGCTTATGGCGCAGTTTTATCGCAGCCCTCCGTCCGCATCAAGTTATACCGAGCCGCGCCAAAGCCCCAAAACTCACGCGATTTCTAATTTTGCTATCGAGCCGCACCGAACCGCAGCCAAACTCGCGCGGCGAAAATCTAAATTTACGCTATAATCTTGCAAAGCGGAGCGTAGAACTCTTGCTGCGCGTGTGCGACGAAATTAAACAGGAGCCCGCAAATTAGGGCTTCTTAGCTTTCGCACGGTTGCGGCGTAACGCTAAATTTAACGGAGGGCGCATGGATAAAGAGCGGTATATTTTTGAGAAATTTAGATCGAAGCTTAACGGCGATGATTGCGCCGTAATCGGCGAGCGAGCGTATTGCAAGGACCTTTTCGTCGAGGGCGTGCACTTTCGCCGCGGCTGGCTTAGCCTGCGCGAGATCGGCGCAAAGGCGATGCTCGTAAACATCTCGGACATGATCGCGACGAACGCGCGCGCCAAATACGCCCTGCTGGGGCTTGCGCTGCCGCGCGAGATCGGCACGCGCGAGATCGACGAGCTGTGCGCGGGCGTGAGCGAAACGGCGCGCGAGTGGGGCATACGGATCATCGGCGGCGACACGATCGGCTCGGATCGCATCGCGCTTAGCGTGAGCCTGATCGGCAAGTGCAAGCGCCCCGTGTTTCGCAGCGGCGCGCGCGTGGGCGATCTCATCGCGCATACGGGCGAGCTAGGCGGCGTCGGGCGCGATCTGGCGGTGCTTTTAAGAGATGAAATTTCGCCCGCTAGCTCGCAGACGCAAAACCGAAACGATAAAATTTCGTCACTGCAAGACTCAAGCGAT
>NZ_CALEDC010000118.1 GCF_937949835.1 uncultured Campylobacter sp. | reverse complement strand
CCTCGCCGCAGAATACAAGAGCGTAAAAATTATTAGAAAATTTGAGGTAAAAGAGGGCGCGCTGGAGATTATCGATATGGCAAATAGGGAATTTTATTATAGTAAATTTGAGTTATATTCGAATGGATATGGGAAGTTGATGAAAAATGTCTAAAAAAGTTTTAATGGCTGTTGCGAATTACTATACTTCGCCGTTTCAGGTCGGTAGCCATCATTATGCCAGGGCGTTTGAAAAGCTAGGATATGAGGTGCTTTTTATCTCAAATCCTATCTCGCCGATACATAAAATTTTTGCAAATAGCAATGAGCTAAAAGAGCGGGAAAGAATTTATAAAAAAGGCGGCGAAAGTGCGGGGGGCATTTTTTATTATGTTCCGCGCTCCCTTTTTACTCCTCAAAACAAGCTATTTCTATCGTCGAATTTCGTTTTAAAGAATTGGCAAAATTTTACGTATCCAAATTTATTAAATTTTATAAAGGAGCGGGGTTTTAATGAGGTTGATATATTGTGGTTTGATAGCCCGTTGTTCGGCTTTTTACTAGATGCTATAACTTATAAAAAATCTATTTTAAGGATAGCTGATTACGCAAAAGGTTTTGGTGCGGTTTCTGATGCGCAGTTTAACGCTGAGATAAATATCGCAAATAAGGTAGATGCAGTCATTTATACGGCGAAAAATTTAAAAGAAAAATACAATCAAATAAAAGATAAATCTAAAATGAAATATGTGCCAAATGGCATTGATCTCGATTTTTTTAAAGCGGCGGATAGGTCTTTGCCGCAGGAGCTTGAAGATATTCCTGAGCCTAGGGTAATTTACGTAGGCGCAATACATGATTGGTTTGATGTAGACCTGGTGCATTACTGCGCTAAAAATTTGCCAAATTATAGTTTTATTATAATAGGTCCGGAGCAAAAAGATCTATCTTTACTTAAAAAGCTAAAAAACGTGCATATTTTAGGCTCTATCCCATACACTAAAATTCCCGCGTTTTTATATAATTCGCAGGTAGGCATAATTCCTTTTAATGTTAAGGACTATCCTGATTTAGTAAATAGTATAAATCCTTTAAAGATGTATGAGTATCTTGCTTGCGGATTAAGGGTTGTTAGCGTGGAGTGGGATCAGATTAAAGATATGAGTGATTATGTGTATTTTGCATGTAATAGCGATAGCTTTCTGAATTGTATTGAAAGTAGAGAAGCTAGGCAGAGGTTTCATCTAGAACATGTTACATGGAATGGCAAGCTAAGCACCTTGCTTAAAGATTTATGAAGTTACTTTATAGACTTTTACCTTTTTTTATATTAAAACAACCATTTAGTCTACCATTATATTTTAATGCTTTGGCTCCCATTTTTGGATTTATTTACATATTTAAGTATAAAAAGATATATGCATGCTATATTCCAATTTTTATTATGATAATATGCAATGTTGTAGTATGTGTATATACTGCCCGGATATCATCGATTTTTAGGCTACTGCAACTTACTTTAATTTTATTTTTCTCTATGTATTTAATCAAGGTATTAAAAAAGTATGATATATTTTTAATATTAAAAATAATGCTTATATTTATTATACTTGTTTTTATCTTAGAAGTATACATGGGCAATAATGCTGGCTATAGAGATTTTTTTGGTTTTTATTTGCCACGATACAGGGGGGTTATTGGAGAATTTAATTTTACTGCATTATTGCTTACC
>NZ_CALEDC010000117.1 GCF_937949835.1 uncultured Campylobacter sp. | reverse complement strand
GTTTTGGATGCGGCGTGTAAGAGCGTCGATCTGCGCCGCAGTCGTGTCCTCTGCGACTTCGATGTGGATGCTGCCGACCATCTTATCGGGCCCGTAGTCATGAAACATCAGATCGTACGCGCCGATGACGCCCTCAAAGCCGCGCACGACGTCGTAAATTTCATTTGTAAGCTCCAGGCTCGGACGAGAACCCAAAAGCTTGCTGATCGTATCGCGCAGAATTTCATACGCCGTTTTGATTAGAAGCGCCGAAATTATCGCGCCCAGATACGCCTCCAAGCTCAGCCCGAAAATAAGCGAAATAAAAGCCGCTACGAGGGTGGCTAGCGATACGAGCGCATCGTATTTGGCGTCCACGCCGCTAGCGATGAGCGAGTCAGAATTTACGCGCTCGCCCGTCTTTTGCGTATAAAGCCCTAGGCTAAATTTCGCCGCGACCGCTACGGCGATGATGACGAGCGAAACCGCATTATAATTCGCCGCTTGCGGATGAATGATCTTTTTGATCGATTCAACGAGCGAGACGCCGCCGGTGTAGAGGATGATGACGGCGATTACGATCGCGCTTAGATACTCGATCCTGCCGTGTCCGAAGGGGTGCGCGCGATCGGGCTGCTTGCTAGCAAGGTGCACGCCCACGATCGTAATGACGGACGAAAGCGCGTCGCTTAGGTTATTTACGGCATCCAGCACGATCGCGATTGAACCCGAAATCAGCCCCACGACGCCCTTAAATGCCGCTAAAATTACATTTGAAATGATACCGATCGCGCCGGTGCGAATGATGATTTTATCTCTGCTATACGCCGCTTGAGGCACTTCCATTATCTCTCCTTTGAAATTTTACTCTAAGCCGCAATCGCTGCGCGTATAGGTCAGATCGGCGATTTTTTCGCCGCTTTGCAGAAATTCTCGTACGCCTATGCGATTTAGACCGCCCGCTTTCATCATCGCGCAGACGTCCTTTTGCCTGTTGGCGCGCAAAATGCTTTCAAAATTTTGCTTGATTTTGGGATCTACTTTGTCCCAAATTTCATTTTTTAGAATCGTGGGAATTACAAATTTATCGCCCTCGCATGTAGCCGCGCTCAACTCTATATTTTTAGTCGCGGGGTGACTGTGCCCATTTACGGCGTCCGCCAAAGCCTTGCAGCGCTCGGCATCGGCATCTCCCGCAAGCGCTGCGCTGCAGATAAATATGCCGAACAGGGCGAGTATAAATTTTTCCATTTTAACCTCCTAATTTTATTTGAAATCTATCATATTCAAATTTTAAATTCAATCTATTTTTGAAATTTAAAGATCCTTTGCGCGGCGCAAATCCGCGAGCCGCCAAAATTACTTACGTTAAAATAGCGGCGTAAATTCCATAAATCACCGCTAGAAATTTTTTAAATCGCGGCAAAAATTCTTTAAATTCCGCGTGAAATTCTATGAGCGGAAATTTTTGCGACGTATCACATGCGCTCGCTCAAAGCGGCGTGCGGCGAGATCATCCGCATCTTTTTTAACTCGCCGTTTAAGTTATAGATTTAACGCAGCTTTGAAAAGCTCCAGCCAATCCGCGCCCGCCGTTTAAATTTATAAATTTAATGCAGTTCCGCGTTGAGTTTGATCGCACGCTTGCTAATGCTTGCCGCAATCTGCCCGCTTTGGCTGTTTTGTCGGAAGTGCAGACCGCTAAGCCCGGCAAGCTCAAGCCCTTTATAAATTTCGCGATCAAACGCAAAGCCTGGATTTAGCGCCGCTAGCGCCTCGCGATCCTTTTGCGCGATGAAAACCTTCGTGCCCTCAAGTACCGCAATACCGGCATCCACAATGCAGCGATCACCTAGCGGAATGCCCGTTACGGAGTTTGCACCCAGCAAGCAGTGCTTGCCGATGCTCACGGCATTGCCGTTGGTACCGCTTAGCACACCCAAAATCGACGCGCCGCCGCCTATATCGCTGCCCTCGCCCACGACGACCGAGCTACTGACGCGCCCCTCGATCATAACGCTGCCGGTCGTGCCTGCGTTGAAATTTACATACGCAGCACCCGGCATCACGGTCGTACCCGCGGAGATATGCGCACCCAAACGCACCTTCGCATCGTCTAAAATCCGCACGTTTTGCGGCGGTACGACGTGGCTTAGGTAGCGCGGAAATTTATCGACGCTGATGATACGCGGATAACGGCCCTGCATTTTTAAATGGATTTCGTTTTCACGCAGCCACCAAAGCTCGATCGGGCGAGCGTTTTCGTCCCATGCGACATTCGGAAGCACGCTAAATGCGCCGTCTAGATTGAGCGTGCGCGGCTCGCAGAGATTTAGCGAAAGCGCGTAAAGCTTGAGATAGACGCTCTCGACGCTTTTTGGCGCGGCATCCTCAAAGATGAAGCTAGCGCAAAAGCTCGCGTGCTCGTCCGATTTCATCGCCTCTTTAACCGCAAGCAGCACCTGCAGATTTTTGTGCGCGCCCTCTTTGGCGTCTGGCTGTAGAAATTTTAAAGCCTCGATCGCCTTTTTTAGGGCTTTGTGCGTTAGCGGAAGGACGCACTCACTACCGCTAAAATCCACGACCTCGCCGCACTCAGCTAGAGCATGAATTATCACTGCTGCGCTTACTAGCCCTTCTTTAAAATTTACGTGCGCGTAATTCACGCTTAGGCTTTTATGCTCCTCCGCACGCCCCTTAAATACGCGCCCGACCGCCCACATGATCGAATCGCGATAACCCTTTTCGGCGCGAACTTTATCTGCAAAAGCTCTCAGCTCGCTTAGGCCTTTAATCTCTTTCATATTTAATCCTTAATCGCAAAATTGCGCGGGAGTATAGCTAAATTTAATTTAAAAAGAATCAAATTTTGCCAAATTGATTCCTCCGCCATAAAATGCTTTTACTCGTAAATATCCACTTTTTCCTCTTCGTTAGCTATTTTTAAATATTGCTCAGCGAACTCACGCATTATCGTTGCGAATCTAGTAAAACCTTCCGCATCAAGGGCTTCGGCTTTTTCTTGGTTCTGCTTAGCAAGCTCTCGCTCTTCCCGCCCGTAAGTAAAAGTATGTATTCCGCGATGATTAAAAAGCGTGAGCGTGAATTCGGAGCGTATTTTATCGGCATCTCTAGCATCTAAAATATCGGCCACGGCTTTATGTATCCAAAGTCCGCCCGGATCGGCAGGCGCATAAGTTAAAATTTGTCCAATATAGTGCCTAGCAACTCCTATATGCCCCGTCTCTTCGGTAATCCTTTTGGCCT
>NZ_CALEDC010000116.1 GCF_937949835.1 uncultured Campylobacter sp. | reverse complement strand
TTTTGCGGGCGGATTAGACGTAAGCGCGGCCTGCGCGGATAAAATTTCGCTTCTCGGGCGCGACGAGGACGAAGTTTTGCAAAAAAAGCTCGATTTGGGCGGTGGCAAGAGCGAGCTTTGCGCGGATACGGCCCGAAAGCACGGTGCCGCTACAGATGAGATACGGCCTAAAAATTCCGCTCGTGTTTTAGATGAAATTTTGTCTGAAAATTTTACTAGCGCTGCAAACTGCGCGAATGATAGCACGCCAGGCGAAATTTCGCTTCGCGGCGCCGTATGCAAAACGAAACCTGCGGATGAGATCGCACAGAGCGCAGGAGATGCGGAGAGCTCACGGAGCGTGCAGTACACGGAAAGCTCGGAAAGTATAGAGGGTGTAGAAAATTTACAGAGCGTGAAAGAGGCGGAAAACTCGCAGAGTGCGAAGGGCGCGCAGAGCGCAGAGAGGGCAAGGCACCTGCCCGCGATCTTTGTGCATAATTTTGCAGATTTTGCGCTGCGGGCGGGCGAGAGAAATTTATGGCTGCCGCTTGGGGTTTTGCGGAGCTTCGGCGCGGCGCGAGGGACGGAGTTTTTGCGCGCAAATTTCAAAAAACTGGTCGCTTCCTGCCACAGCGAGGTGGAGGCGCGCGAGGCGCTGGAGCTGGGTGCCGGCGCGATCTGTCTGAGCCACATCTTCGCGACTGATTGCAAGGCGGGGCTCGCGCCGAAGGGGCTAAATTTGATCCGCGCCGTGCGAGGGTTTTTCGCAGGCGAAATCTACGCGCTAGGTGGCATAACGCCGCGCAATTTCGCCTCCGTCCTACGCGCGGGAGCCGACAGGATCGCCGTTATGAGCTCAGCGATGGCGGCGCGCGACGCGAGCGATTTCATAAGAAAATTTAAGAAATGAATCGATCCGAAAATGCGATCCGTTTCTTTTGCCGCGCGCCTTGCTGCCGTCGGCGTGCAGTAAATCGACGGAGAAGGGGTGCCAGCGCATCACGTGGTAGTCGCGCCCCAGTTCGCCGCTGTCGTTCAGCGCCGCTTCTTCGGCG
>NZ_CALEDC010000115.1 GCF_937949835.1 uncultured Campylobacter sp. | reverse complement strand
AAAATAGCGGGCAAAATTTCACCGCGCGAGCCGTATATCGGAGCGCAGAAGAGCAGGGCGGTCTTACGGCTTGCGTTCCGCGCCCGCGCAAAAATTAGCTATAATTGCGTTTAAATTTAATTAAAGGAGAGATTATGGGGCTATTCGGTTTGGGCAAAAAAGCTGAAAAGGCGCAAATTCCAAGCACTTTTGCCGGCAGAGTGGATAAATTTTGGGCGGAATTTAGCGGCGCGATAGATGAGATCAAGGCCGATCTGGCGGCGGAAGAGTTTGAAAAGGCGATGCAAAAGACCGACGAGAAGCTTCGCATCTGCCTTGCCGAGCCCTATTTTATGACGGGGCTTGCAGGCGATAAGCTCGATCTGGTGCTAACTCCCGAGGGTATGAGGCACCGATTATTTTGGCTAAGCTTCATCAAAAACGCTATGCCAAAGCAGCTCGAGGGGAGAATGCTCTGCACGCTCGGCAAGCCGCGTGCGCCGCGAGGTATCGGCGGACTTGAGATGTACGGCACGCGCGTAAGCGCCGAGGAGTCGATGATCTACGCGCAGTTTAACGAAAGCGACGTGGATATTAAAATTTACAACGAAAACCTAGCGGCTCTGCTCGCGCAGGACGAGGGCAAGGCTTATAACCTTAGCTTTATCCTACTTGACAATATGGTCGGCGAGACGACGGTCATTAACACCTTGGGCATGCTTGAGGTGCTTGATAAGCCCGAAGAAAACGGCGTGCCGCTAAGCGAATTTGCCGATCTGATCGATGAGAAATTCGGCGAAAAAGCCGCGCGCGAACCGCTAAAGAATTTTTTCAGCTACGAGATGGAGCCGCGCGGAAGCGAGGTGCGCGAGGACGTGATCGTGGGCACCACCTGCCTAACGAGCATCGTAAATCAGTACCTAGACGGCGAACGCGACATCTACAACGAAGCCTTCGAGCTCGGTATCAAATTTTGCTTTCTTAGCATAGGTAACGGAGGCGACGTGCAGGCGGGCTTTGATCTGCGAAATAAAATCGAGGATGATGAGCTGGAGAAC
>NZ_CALEDC010000114.1 GCF_937949835.1 uncultured Campylobacter sp. | reverse complement strand
ACAACCGCATAAGCGTGAGAGATTACGAGCTCGTGCTACGTCATTTTTCGTTTAAACCGCAAGGTTGGGAGTATATCGATCCGAGCAAAGAAGTAGTAGCAAACGCCAAAGCTATCGAGGCGGGGTTTAAAACGCGCATCGAGGTTTTGAGGGAAAAAGGCATCGAATATGACACTTATATCGATGAACTTGAGAAGGAGAAACAGATCGTGCAGAAATTGCAAGAGATAGAAAAAATCAAAAGGGGCAAAAATGGATAAAAAAATACTAGATGATATCAAGAATTTCAGCGTAACGTTTGGTAAAGATGCCGCGTTTGACGATGAGCACAAAACCATAAGCTTTATCGCGCTTAGCAAAAACAATCTGCATAAGCGCGCCACGTTTTGGGGCGATGAGTATTATTTGAGCGTAGATACGAGTGGCGTTAAATTTAACGCTAAAACCCTATATCTCGACCACGAGCCGACCTTCGCAAACGCGATCGGCAAAATCACAGACCAAAAATTCCAAAACGGAGATTTTAAGGTCAAGGTCGAATTTAGCGATGAGGTCGCCAGCTCAAAAGAAGCCTACGCTAAATATAAAGCCGGGCTAAGCGACTCGGTAAGCGTTGGCTTTGGGGATTATAAAGTAAAGGAGATGGATAAGATCGAAGGAGTAGATCATTATCAAATCTATGAGGGCGAAATCGTGGAGCTATCCGCGGTTTGGCAAGGAGCAGACCCGAATGCAAAAATTTCAAAATTCAATAAACCAAATTTAAAAGGAGAACAAATGCCAGAAAACGACAAGAACACAGGGCTAGCGCAACAAGGCGCAGAACAAAACCAGCAACGCGGCGGCTTCGCCGAGGTTTCTAAGCGAAGCGAGCAAAAGGAGTTATTAGATGAAAAAAACAATTATAGCATTTTTAGTTGTGCTTTCAGTGATCCTTGCGGGTTGCAGCGCTTTATTTAGCTCAAATTTTAGGGCGCGACAAAGAGGGTTTAGAAGCCATCGCCGCGGGTAAAAGTTACGCCGAATTCAGTAAAGACATGGCAAAGCTAAACGCGCAGAGTAAATTTGAGACCGTAAATATAAAAGCCAAAGGTAGGCAAGATGACGGCGAATTTAGCCTCGCAAACATCATTAAATCGGCAGTCGATAGAAATATCGACCTAA
>NZ_CALEDC010000113.1 GCF_937949835.1 uncultured Campylobacter sp. | reverse complement strand
CAATACTTTAAATTTGACGGCGAAAAATTTACGATAGAGAGTAAAATAATTCATTGCGAGCCCGGTAAAATTATAGAGGAGTTAGTCGCGCCCTCTAGCGCGCAGGGGCTTTGATGGGTACCGTGATGCTTGGCGGGTGCGCTAAATTTTAAGGCGCGACAAAATTTCAAATTTTAGGTGCGTAAGATTTCGGCCGCGGAATTTTAAAATTCTAAATTTTAAAACGTAGAATTTCAAGGCGCGGAATTTTAATTTCAGAATTTTAAATTTTGCGGTGCTGCGAGTTACAAATTTAATCAGACGGTGCGTCATACGATAGCGCCAAAATGCCGCATATGGCGCTTCGCAGAAATTTTCTCGCGACGGCGCGCGTGGCAAACCGCCGAAATTCTACCGCAACGATATGTGCGGCAAAATATAGAAATTTTATCGCAGCAATACGCGCGACGAAGCATGCGGCAAGCTACGGAAATTTTACCGAGGCAGCACATGCGACAAACGGCGGGAATTCTACAAGATCGCAGTTTATCGCGCGTCACAAAAATTCTATTGCTTCGGCATATGCAGGGCGCCGAGATCGCCTCTGCTCAGACCATGAAAGCTCTATTGCTTCTGCATACACCGCAAGCTGAAATATCGCGCACAACAAACCGCAAAAACTCCGCTGCGACGCAGCGAGTAGCAAGCCGTAGAAATTTTATCGAGATCGCGCGCATGATGAACCATCAAATCCATGCTGAGAACAACAAAACCTTCACCGAGAGCCGTAAAATTTCCAACAAAAGCTGCCGCGAAATCTCCGCCAAAAGAGGCGCCGCGCGATGAAGCAGACAGATCCGCTAAGGCGCAAAATCAAGCAGATCGGCATCGCGCTGTGCTTCTCAAGCTTCGGCGCGCTGTGTATGATAGGCAACCTGCTCTTTCTCCCGGTAGCGCTACTGAGGCTAAACCGCATAGGCGCCGTGCGAAATTTCGTACGCGATTTTATAATGATCTCGTGGCGCATATTTTTGCTGCTCGCGCGACTTTACGGCAGTATCGGCGTAAGCTGGCGCTGCAAGTTCCCGCCCGGCGGCACTCTCATCATCGCAAACCACCCCAGCCTGCTTGACGTGGTGATCTTTTTAGCTCACGTGCGGCGCGCAAACTGCGTAGTCAAGGAAAGCCTGTGCAAAAACCCCTTCCTCTCCGCCGCCATCGCAGCCGCGGGCTACATCCCAAACACCGGCTCGGAAGCGATGATAGATGCGTGTCGCAGCGCCCTTGAGCGAGGAGAAAGCCTAATCATCTTCCCCGAGGGCACGCGCACTGCGGATCGCATCGCCATGCACAAAGCGGCGTTTTACATCGCGATAAATTTCGCAAAAAACATAAACTGCGTTGCGATAAAAATGGATCCTAAAAGCCTAAAAAAAGGA
>NZ_CALEDC010000112.1 GCF_937949835.1 uncultured Campylobacter sp. | reverse complement strand
CTCGCTCATACTTTGTGCAAGCTGCGCGCTAAGTCTAAACGCGAGTTCTAACGAAGAGCTCGTCCGCTCGCTATTTAGCGACGCAAACTTCGATAAAAATCTTTATTTTAAAGGCGAGATGAGAAGTTATTTAAAGCGTAAATTCTACGCGGCAGATAATTATAGCGAAATCACGGTTGCTTCGCTTGGACGCAGCAGCGAATTTAGCGAGATTTTTCACGTATTTTTGGGCTCTAAAGAGAAGCACTTCGATCTTTACGTCTATACTAAGAAGGACGGGATCTACGCCGTGCGAGTTTTAGCGCAAACCGCCATTATTGAGGCTATCGTAAGCGAATATGAAAAATTTAACGAGGCGCAAAAACGGGAGTTTGAGCAAAGAACTGATGCAGATATCGTAAATTTAAAGCTAATCTTAGCGCCCGATAAAGAGCTTATGAAGTTTGGGAAACAAAACCTAGCGGCATTTGAAAAAATTTACGAGCTTTACGCAGGCGGCGAGCCCGAGCGCGCAAAGGCGGAGATCAAAAGCCTGCATCTCTCTCACGCCGAGACGGAGGGCAAAAGATTTATGCTGCTCATCGGCGGGATCACCGATAACTCCGTGGGCTTTTTGCGAGTGCAAGATGAGGCAGACCTGCCGCAAATGAGTCCTAGCGAGTTTATAATGATAGAAAAAATTGCGCCGAATTGGTATCTTTTTAAAACCACATAAAAAGCCCTGCTGCAAGTGGATTTCAAGCTTCGCGGGGATCTAAATTTAAAAGCGTTATCCGCGCCTTAACCATACCGCCGATCAAAAATCGCGCGAATTTTAAATTTAAAAAGACGATATGTAAATTCCGCATGCTGTAAATTTTTAAAGAATTTTAAAATTTTTTGAAGTCTAAATTTAAACAAAGCGTCGCTAAAGCGCGCCGCGATAAATTTAAACATGGCGCGAAAGAGGCTTAAACATAGCACTAACAAGCAATACGCTTAAAAACGCCGGCCCGGCCCGGGCTTAAACTGCGCAAAGTCCACTCCCGTCGCGTCCAAAACCGCCCGCGAATAAAAATAGAGGCTGTAAAATAGCTCATCGTCGTAAAAGTGCTCCTCCCAGAGCTCCTCGTCATTCTCATCGCTCTGCGGCCACAGATATTTTTCCGCAAGCATATCCGAAAAGCTCGCCAGCGGCGCTGCGTGCGAGATCTTATCGGCATCATCGCAAATCTCAATCATAAACGCAAAAAATCCGCCGAGCCGAGCCGCGATAAAGCTTGCCGCTTCGTTTTGTCGGCTTTTATCCGCATTTCTATCCGCCGCGTTCTGATTATTTCTGCCGATTTCGTCCGCCGCAGCGTTTTGATTATTTTTATTCGCGTTTTTGCCCGCCACGGCGCGCGCCTGCATAAAGATGCGCGCCAAAAACAGCAGCGCAAAAGGGGTTGCGTGCCAAAGCGTGCTTTGGTGCTCTATCTCGTTAAAAATCTTACTAAGCGCGTCCTGAAGGACCTTGGCGTCAAATTTATCCCGCTCGCTCGCATCCGAGCTCTTATCCGCCGCGCTCGTTTTAAATTTACTCGCCTGGCTCGCTTTAAATTTTATCGCCGCGCTATCCGCACTCTTAAATTCCGCCTCGCCGCACTTCGCTGCGTCCGTTTTAGGTTCCGTCTCTCCGCCCGCTTTAAATTTCGCCGCTTCGTTATCTGCCTTTTTAAATTTCGACTCACTCTTTTG